>NZ_JAAHBQ010000128.1 GCF_020144665.1 Oscillatoria salina IIICB1
AGCAATAAAAGGGTTAACTATGGGGTTACGACTTGCTGGACTAATTGTCAGTATCGGTATCGGAGTTTTGGCTGCTACGCCAACTCAAGCACAAGTCACAAATACACAAATAAATGCCTTGGTAGAAGCTTTGCGTCGGGCTGTACCAAGGACTCCTAATACAAATAACGGATTATATAGCGACTGGCAAGTGAAACCGGGTATAATTCCCCGTTGGTCAAAACAATGTCTTCAGCGAGAGTTAACTCCCGAACAGTTTGCAGCTAATCCCGATACTGCGCGGACAGTTGTCAGTTGTGTGGTGGAAGATATACTCGAACAACAATATCAAGCGACAGGAAATGATGAAACCTTAGCTGTACGTCGCGCCGCAGGTTGGTGGATGACTGGCGATGCTAACCTTTATAACAATAGTTTGATTTCGGGTTATACCGAAAAAGTTTTAAATTTATATCAGCAGGCGATCGCTTCATCTACTCCTACTCCCACAACGGCTACTGCTAATTCTTCTCCTTCTGAAGGCTCAAATAACGCAAATGCAAGCAATACCACTGCTGTTACTGAAAATGATTCTCTAGCCAATAACACAACCCCAGAAGTAGTCACCTCCTCAGCTAGAGAAACCAACACGGCTGAAAATACCACCGCGACAAATTCCACCCCTGTAGCCAGAGAAACTAATTCTCGCCCCTCAACAACTCCAGAAATAGTTACTTCCTCAGCTAGCGAAACCAATAGCGAGGAAAATACAAACCCCACCCCTGTAGCCAGAGAAACTAATTCTCGCCCCTCAACAACTCCAGAAATAGTTACTCCCTCAGCTAGCGAAACCAATAGCGAGGAAAATACAAATTCCACCCCTGTAGCCAGAGAAACTAATTCTCGCCCCTCAACGACCCCAGAAATAGCGACATCCTCAGCTAGCGAAACCAATAGCGAGGAAAATACAAACCCCACCCCCGTAGCCAGAGAAACCAATTCTCGCCCCTCAACGACCCCAGAAATAGCGACATCCTCAGCCACCGAAACCAATAGCGAGGAAAATACAAACCCCACCCCCGTAGCCAGAGAAACCAATTCTCGCCCCTCAACGACCCCAGAAATAGTTACTCCCTCAGCCACCGAAACCAATAGCGAGGAAAATACAAACCCCACCCCTGTAGCCAGAGAAACCAATAGAGTAGCAGAATCAACTACAACGAGAAATACGGCGGCTGTTAATACCACCCCAGCTACACCTACACCATCCCTAACTCCCACGAGAAGACCGTCACTAGATGGTAATACACTCTACGATCGCTATATGATCGCAGCTTATGATGCTAGTGACCAGAGAAATTATCAAATAGCCTTACTATATTTCCAGCGTGCCTTAGATGAACGTCCAGGAGATAATTTTGCTCAACAAGGAGTTAATAATATCCGAGGCAACCTCGGCGCAACCAGTAATTCTAACTCTTCTAGTTCATTCTCGCGCCAAATCACCCAACAACAAGCTTTGAGTCTGGTTAGTCGCTGGACACAAGCCAAATCACAAATTTTTGCTCCTCCTTTTGAAGCAAGATTAATTAGTGACTTGACAACGGGCGAATTATATGATTCTTTAACCGATGCTAATGGCGCGATCGCCTGGCTAAGAAATAACCAAGCATACTATCGCTTTGGGGTGCAAAAAATTGAATCTGTCGAGCGATTTGTTGCTAGCGAGACGAAAGCAACAATTGAAGTCAAAGTTACCGAAGATCGCACTCTTTATCGAGAAGGTGAAATCGATCCCAGTCAAACAGAGTTTGATACTCAAGTGATTCGCTATAGTTTAGAATTGGTAGGGAATGTTTGGAAAATTGCTGATTACAAAACTGTAGACGGTTCGGTGTTAGAACGAGGCGTTTTAAATACCGCTTCTAGAGAGAGAGAGTAAAAAATGAAAAAATTCCTGCAATTATTGACAATTAGTTGTTTACTCTCTGTTGCTCCTGCTGCTCGAGCAGTAGAATGGGTACAAGTAGTAGTAAATCAAGTTGGTGATAAATTTTTTGTCGATCGTGATACCCTCGATCCAAAAGGTAATGGTGATATTGTTTGGTTTTGGGAACATCGAGAGTTTCTGCAACCGAATAACGCTTTTTTAGAAGAAGATATCGGACAACCTCTTTATGCAGTCACAGTATATCGTTCTGTTGATTGTACCAACTATTCTGAACGACAAAGACAAATTATTGCTTATGACCGAGAAAAAAGAGTCATTCGTCGATTTAATTATGGGGATACAGGTAGATTATATCGACCGATGAATGGTAGTAGTTCCGCACAAGTATTAGAATACGTTTGCAAACAAGTATCCCAATAAAATTATTATTAGAAAATAATCGGTTAGTTCAATCGATCTGTAGAGACGTAGCAATGCTACGTCTCTACTGGTAAAAAGGGATACATTGATAGAAAAATTCAAAAATACCTCTATCTGAAGAAGGATTTAAAATTATATATTTGCAAATTTTTGTTAGCTTTCTGCGCTTTCTAAGCTGAAAAGTGATATGTAGTAAATGCGGGTACTTGAGAAAGTAATAACTGACTTCACCCCCTCCCCTGGTATTCCCTTGGGTCACTAAATTATTTTATGATTAAATTTTGCCTCCTAGAGGCAAGATTCTCAGGCACGATATATCTTCGCGCTATGTAGAGTCTGATTTTAAGGGACTTTGCAAAGATTAGCTAGAAGATTCTTCGCGCCATTTTTTGTAAGTTGTATTAAAAAGAAGTCAATATTTGATGTTAATCAATGGGGGTGCAGGAAAGCAGCCTGTACGCAATTTTATGCCTAGAAGAAAGAAAAAATTTCCTTGCGGTCATAGCGGATATGGACAAAGTTGTCATCGTTGCGAGCAAAAACAAGCAAGTTGGGAAAGAAAAAAACATAAAAAGCAACAATGGGAAGACAGCTTTGCGAAAGATCCCATCGATTTAAGCACATTACCAAAGAATGTTGTTATTAAAGCACGTAGAATTATCGCAGGGCTAGAAAGTCAGAGAGATTATCGAGAATATCGAGGGAAACGACTTAGACACGATCGCTTTGTGATCTCTATTCCTGTTACCCGTCATTATCGCCTGCTTTGTCGCGATCGCGGTAGTATCTTAGTTCCTGAAGAAGTGATCTCTCACGAGGACTATAACGTTCGCAAACCGGGCAGTTAAAATTATTACAAGTTGTTAAATTGTTAGCAAGATTACATACATAAACTACCGAAGCATTAAGAAACTCTCAGGCTGAAATCGAGAAGAGCCTTTGAATCGTAAAATAGTAATATCAGCAGCTTCGGTGGTATCGATCTGGCGAAAAAATATGCAAATTTATTTAGACTATAGCGCGACAACGCCGACACGCCCAGAAGCGAGAGGCAAAATGCAAGAAATCCTCACGCAAGGGTGGGGCAACCCTTCTAGTTTACATGAATGGGGACAAAGGGCAGCGACGACAATTGAGTTGGCGAGAATGCAAGTTGGCAGTTTAATCGGTGCATCAAACCCAGATGCGATTATTTTCACATCTGGAGGAACCGAAGCGGACAACTTGGCAATTATGGGCGTAGCGCGGCAATACTCAACGCCTCAACATATCATTATTTCTAGTGTCGAACATTCTGCGATCGCCGAACCCGTGCAACTTTTGGCACAATGGGGTTGGCAAGTGACGCGCTTACCTGTAAATAGCAGAGGTAGAGTTAATCCTCTCGACTTGGAAGCAGCTTTGCAAGCAAATACTGTCTTAGTATCGATTATTTACGGTCAAAGTGAAGTGGGAACTTTACAACCAATTTCCGAACTTGCCGCAATTACCCGCAAGCGAAACGTCCTCTTTCACACCGATGCAGTGCAAGTGGCGGGACGTTTGCCCGTAAATGTGGAAAAATTAGGCGTAGATTTACTTTCCCTTTCGAGTCATAAAATTTATGGTCCCCAAGGTGCAGGGGCGCTTTATCTTCGTCCTGGAGTCGAATTAGTTCCCCTCTTTGGTGGTGGGGGACAAGAGATGAAATTGCGTTCTGGGACTCAAGCAGTACCGAATATTGCGGGATTTGGTGTAGCCGCCGAACTTGCAGCCGCCGAAATGTCGGTAGAGACACCCAGGTTGATAAAATTACGGGATTTGCTGTTTGGGCTTTTAGCCGACTGTGACTATTTAACACCAACTGGCGATCGCTGGCATCGTTTGCCCCATCACGTTAGTTTTACAGTTTCCGTCCCTGGAATTACTGGAAAAACCCTGGTAAGACAAATGAACCTCGCTGGAATTGGGATTAGCGCTGGTTCTGCTTGTCATAGCGGTAAACTTAGCCCTAGTCCGATTTTAAAAGCAATGGACTACTCCGACAACAATGCTTTAGCCGGAATTCGCTTAACTTTAGGACGGGAAACCAGCGAAGCTGACATTGAATGGACAGCAATGGTCTTAAAACATATTTTAGAGCGATTATTAGCGAAAGAATTAGTTAGTAGTCGTTAACGTGGGGATGGTAATATCTGTCCGTTAAACATCAGATAAAAAAACAATGGTTCAACTACCACAAACCTTAGAAGAAGCGATCGCGCAAGCTAAAGAAGCAACTACCAACGCCCTCAATGACGGTTATACCAGATTGCAGGTAGAATTAGTATTCCCAGAAATCGCTTTGAGAGCGCAATCTCTCGCCCAAGAATTTATCCCCATTTTTGCAGAATATGGTTCCGGGCTAAAAGTGTTGTTTCCCGATACAGGTGCGGCTGCACTCGCCCGTCGTGACTGGGGTGAAACACCTTATAAAGTAAGCGATTTAGGTAGTTCTCGTACCCCCATCGAAATGAAAGTTAACGACGACGACGAAGCCTTTTTGCTCGTTTGTCCTTCTTCCGTGGAAGTCAGCCAAGCCGAAAAACTTGCTAATCTAGCTGGCGATCGCCCGATAATAATGTTAATCCCACAACTAGAGAATGTGGCGATCGTTGGTATCGGTTACGCAGCCCGTCAGTTACGAGAACGCTTTCTTAATACTATCGAAACCTGTTACTATATTCGACCCTTAGAAGGTGCAGCAATTTTGCGTTCTTATCCTTCTCCTTGGCAAGTTTGGCTAGAAAAAGATAGCGATAACTTTGAATTAATTGCCGAAGAACCCCAAAAACCAATCGGCGATCGTTTAAACACTATACTCGGTAAAGCTACCGCAACAGAAGAAGCAAAAGGCGAATCAACTCCCACTGTTAAAAAGCCCAGTATGCTCTCCAAAATGCAGCAATTTCTCCGCGCATTAAGTTCTTAATTCCCTCGTTCCTTGGCTCCGCCGAGGAACGCATCTCTAGAGGCTCCGCCTCGCAATTTCTGGTAGAATTAGGAACCTCCGAAAAGCATTTCTAATACCAAGTTGCGTCCAGGGATAGTGTTTTTTTGACTGCTCCCCTCCCTCCGCGTTGCTAAAGGGAGGGGATTCTTAAGCCATCCAAAAATGGACTCTTAAAGGCGTAGTCAAAACGCCCCTACTGACTCCTTTGAGAGAAAACTTCAAAGTCGCCGCTACTTTTTTAAGGATA
>NZ_JAAHBQ010000129.1 GCF_020144665.1 Oscillatoria salina IIICB1
GAGTCAGTAGGGGCGCTTTGACTACGCCAAATAGAGTCCATTTTTGGATGGCTTAAGAATCCCCTCCCTTTAGCAACGCGGAGGGAGGGGAGCAGTCAACCTTGTAAGTAACGGGATGCTAAGTGCATTGCATCGGCTAAATCTACGTCACCGTCGCGATCGGCATCCAAAAAGCTATTAAGAACTGAATTAGAGTTATTCGCGGAAGTGCTATTACCAGTTTTGAGGAGGTTCAAGACTAAGGGAACCAGAATTGGGAGCATTCCTTGGATTGTACCGGAGTTTAGCCCGGTTCTGCTTTCTACTTCCCGAATAAGCTGCTGAATTTGGGGTGTGCTAAAGAGTACGTTAATTGCTTGGGTACTGGGTTGAAAACCGCCGAATTGATTGACGATCGCTTGCGCTTGTTGTTCTCCTCCAGTTTGACGTTTTTCTTGGAGAGACGATCGCACAAAGTTACCGACGACTGACATTGCTGATTCTACCGCACCAGGATTGGTTTGATAGGTGCTACTGAGTTGTTGTACGCTATCGATTAGAGTTGCTAACTGAGTCGAACTTCCTTGGCGATCGCTCGAATCAATGGCGTTGATGATTGTGTCAAATAAACCCATAGTTGTAATCTCTACTTTAAGTTACTGCTAGCCGATGAAAGTTTGTTGTAGGCTAGTTTTAGAAAGAATCTCTCGTATTTATTACAATAACTGCATCTAGCTAAGAGCAGAAAACAACTTAAATATTTTTTCTCTAGCAATTTTTGGTTAATTTTACAATCTCGTGCCATTACCTCGTCTACTGACTTTGATTATCGGTGTCATTTTTATCCTGGGAATGACGCTGTTATTGGTTGATTCGATTTTCCAGCTTTATGCGGAAATTGCTTTTACTGCACCTCTACTGGCAAATTTGCTCCTACTGTTAATTATTGTGCTGTTGGCGGTAATTATTGGCGCTTTTGCTTATTATTTTCATCTTTCTACCTCTGGAGGTGCGAAAAAAACTACTCAGCGTCGTCAAGCTGCGAAAATTCCGGCGCAAAAAAATGAGGCGGCGAGTTATAATTTGCAAGCGGTACGACAGCAGGTAGATAAGATTCAAGATGAGGTAGCACGAGAAGCACTGCTGAAGCGATCGCAGGAAATTGAAGCTAATTTAGCACGAGGTGAGATCCGAGTTATCGTTTTTGGTACCGGAAGTGCTGGCAAAACTTCGGTGGTTAATGCTTTAATTGGACGTATGGTTGGCGAAGTGGGTGCGCCGATGGGAACTACCCAAGCTGGAGAAACTTATTGTTTACAATTACCTGGTTTAGCGCGCGAAATTTATATTACTGATACACCGGGAATTTTGGAAGCTGGTGTTGCTGGTACGGAAAGAGAACAATTAGCCAGAGAGTTAGCAACCCAAGCAGATTTATTATTATTTGTAGTTGATAACGATTTACGCGCTTCGGAATACGAACCTTTAAGAAATTTGGCGCAAATTGGGAAACGCAGTCTCTTAGTTTTCAATAAAGTTGACCTTTATTCCCCCGAAGATGAAACAGCAATTCTCGCTAAATTACGCGAACGAGTGCATTCTTTTATTGCTCCTTCAGATATTGTCACCGTCTGTGCAAATCCGCAACCAGTACCTTTAGAAACTGGGGAAATTGTCCAACCAGATCCAGAAATATTTGCTCTGTTAAAGCGTCTCGCGGCAGTTTTACGCGCCGAAGGAGAAGATTTAATTGCTGATAATATCTTATTACAATCGCAGCGACTTTCTGAGGAAGCACGGAAATTAATTGATAAACAAAGACGCAGACAAGCTGATAAGATTATAGACCGTTATCAGTGGCTTGTGGCTGGCGCGATCGCGGTAACTCCTCTTCCTGGTGTTGACTTACTTGCGGCTGCGGCTGTAAATGCACAAATGGTCGTCGAAATTGGTAAAGTTTATGACTTACAATTAGACTTAGAAAGTGGTCGCGAATTAGCGTTATCTTTAGGGAAAACTTTAGTTAGTTTAGGTGTGGTTAAAGGCGCTGTCCAATTACTTTCTACCGCCCTACAATTGAATATTGCCACATATTTAGTCGGAAAAGCCATTCAAGGAGTAACTGGCGCTTATTTGACTCGAATCGCGGGGAAAAGCTTTATCGAATACTTCCGCCAAGGTCAAGACTGGGGCGATGGTGGCATTACCGAAGTCGTGCAGAGACAATTTAAGTTAGCACGAAAAGACGAATTTGTCAAGAGCTTTGTGAATCAGGCGATCGCGCAAGTAGTCAAACCGTTAACAGACAACTTTGAACAATTAGAACAGCCACAAGAGCCAGAAGAAACCGTAGAATTAGAAGTAGAAGAAGTTGTCATTGACGACTGGGAAATCCCCACTCCCAGACAAGATGATTGGTAATTTCAAGCTTTTATTGTCATGTTGAGCGCAGCGAAACATCTCTAGAATCATGAAAAACGGTGATTCTTCACATTACTTTTATTGTCATGTTGAGCGCAGCGAAACATCTTTGAAATGAGCAAAAACGGGGATTCTTGACATTACTTTTATTGTCATGTTGAGCGCAGCGAAACATCTCTGGAATCATGAAAAACGGTGATTCTTCACATCACTTTTATTGTCATGTTGAGCGCAGCGAAACATCTCTTATTAGCCCAACGAATAAACTCGCAGCCCGCAGTCCCGTTAAGCAACGCCAAACCCCGTATATTCCCGAACAAAAGCAGGTTTCAAACCTAAAACGATATCTTCCCTAACAATTCCCCGTTCTAATAACTCCTCAGCTATAGAAAAATCAGTCGTATTTTGCTGAATCCAAACTTTTCCTTCCCTAACCTCAAGATGGATGATTACAGCATAGATTCTTTGCTGATTATTCCAACCTAAATGTAATAATAAATAGCGGTCTGTTTCACGAGCAAAAATAGTTTCCGTTTCAATTGTACCATTAATCGGAATAATCTCCCCTTGTTCTTTTAAGAAACTACAAATAACCTGACGATATTCTTCTAACTTATCCATTGACTAATCACCTCCGCAACCGGAGCGTAAACAATTAACTTCAGCCCATAACGACGAGTTTACGGTGAAACTAAATAGAATTATCTTAGCCTGCTAATAAAAATCTAGTCCACGTAGCCCGGATCTTTAGGGTACAAGCTAAATTTAAAATTTATTCTTATCAATTAGCAATGAAAAGTCTGGTATCATAAAGCAATGAGTGAGAGGAAATGATTCGTTGAGGATTATTGCAAGGAGTACCTTGCGGGATTTTTGGAACACGCTGATTCAGAACAGCCTTTAAAAGCATGGTTTCATGATGTATCTCGCCTGGATTGGCAGAGTCCGACAGATATCAAAAATATTTATGCTAATGCCAGTATTTTGCCGAATAATCGGGTTATTTTTAATATCAAAGGGAATGATTATCGTCTCATTGTTCATGTTCGCTATGACATAGGAATTGTCTTTATTCGCTTTATCGGAACCCATCAAGAATATGACAAAATTGATGCAACAACTATTTAGAGAGGGAAAGATAAATGGATTTGAAACCGATAAAAATAGAAGCAGATTATCGTCAAGCTTTAGCAGAAGTGGAAAGTCTTTTTGACGTAGAATTAAATACGCCAGAAGGAAATAAGTTAGAAATTCTCACAACATTAATTGAAGCGTATGAATCAAAACATTATCCGATTGAATTAGCTTTACCTTATGAGGCAATTCTTTACTATCTAGAAAGTCGTAATCAACCTATTTCTAGTTTCATTAAAGGGTTCAAATATAGGGGAGTGACTGAAGATTTGATTAATGAGACTTTGAATGACATAGGGAAAGTATAGAAGGAGAAAATTTGCTTCAATTTCAATTAAAAACTCATTAATATTAAAACCTTAAAGATCAATAGTAATTCAACTAAGAATTATCTTAGCCCGTAAAGGGGAAGCTAGCCGCGACTTCTAGTCGTCAGGCTTAAATTTCTCCTAACTCCTGCAAAATTTCCTCAAGCTTTGCTTGCAAATTGGGCAAATCTTGCTCAACTACATCCCAAACTACATTTAAGTCAATTCCTCCTAAATAATCATGAACTAAAATATTCCGAAAACCTGAAATACTTCGCCAATCAATTTCAGTTTTCCTTACTTTTAAATCAGCAGAAATACGTTGTGTTGATTCAGCTAAAGTCTGTAAGCGTCGGAGAACTGCATCCTGAATCATAGAATTAGTAAAAAACTCTTCTCTCCCAGTAGTAGTGTATTCATTAATATGCTCAATACACTGAATAATATATTCTAGATAAATTTGGTCATCTGTCATAATGGTATAGCTTCAGAAAGAACTCGTTCGCGAATTAATTGATGAAGTCCATTCTCGGTAACAATATCTACTTTACAACCAAGCAAATCTTCTAAATCGGCTAATAAACCTCCTGGAAACCAAGGACTGTGTTTTTCACCAACATTAATTAAAAAATCTATATCGCTTTCTTTATTCGCTTCTCCTCGCGCAACTGAACCAAAAATACGCACATTGTCAGCACCATGTTTAGCTGCAATTTGGAGGATTTCTTCGCGTTTTTCTGCTAGTAGTTGTTTGATTTCCATTGGATTTATATTAGGAATTTAACTAAAATTATCTTAGCACGCGAAGGGGGAACCTTGTTTGTGTAGCCGCGACTTCTAGTCGTCAGGCTTAAATATTTCCTACTACAATTAACTTCTATTCTTACGATCCAAAAACTTCAATTGCTGATACAACATTTCAATCCGAGGTAAACTAACTCCCGCAGCCGCAGCACTTCGTAAAGGATTACCAAAAATTGCTTCTATTTCCAAAGGTTGTTGGCGGTCATAATCGAGCTTCATACTGGTAAGATAAGGTTCCATATTATCAGTATGATCCAAATTTTTTTGCACAAAACTCTCAGGAATTTCTCGTCCGTTACTTTTTGCTCCTAATAACACTTCCTGCATTAAATTGGTAATCAACAACCGCATTTCTTTATCCGCCATCATTTCCTCAGTGGTGGCATCCAAAACGACAGAAAGCCCATTATATGGTATATTCCAAATTAACTTTTCCCAACGCGATCGCGCTAAATCTTCCCCTAACTCCACTGGTATTCCCGCAGCTTCAAAGTCTTGTGCAACCTCGCGCATCTTCCCAGTAATCCCACAAGCTTGATAACCATCAGCATATTCTGCAAGTTTAACTGCGCCGTAGTCCAAATGACGAATATGTCCCGCACCGACTTTATTCGCACAAATAAAGCATAATCCGCCGATAACTCGCCGAGAACCAACAATTTCGGCTATTTCCAGTTCGCATCCTAAGCCATTTTGCAACAGCAAAACCACCCCGTCATCTTTCAGCACATGAGGTAATATTTGCCGTAAAATATGGTTTTGCGTAGCCTTAAGCGCAACCACAGCCACATCGCAAGCAGGCATTTTCGCCGGATCGTGGTAAGCTTGCACGTGAGGAAGGGTAAAATCTCCTTGGACAGATTCAATAATTAAACCACGCTCTTGCACCTCAGCATAATCGCTGCGTAAAAGAAAGTGTACCTCGTGGCGCGATCGCTGCAAACAACCTCCATAAAATCCACCAATAGCACCCGTACCAATAATTGCGTAGCTACGACTAGACATAAATTAACAATTAACGTGCATAACCTCGACAATATTTACCTGACTAACCGGAGCAGGTTTCATCTCACCACGAAAATCAAGCACTTGGACAATCACCAAATAAGCAACAGCCAGTAAGATCGAAATTATCCCGGTAATAATGGCAACCACCTTGCCTCGTTCCATTTTTTTCGTAGAACTCCAAATAAAATTATTGTAAACCGATCTGTCCCAAAGTAAAACTACAAAAGCCTCAGAGACTTTTGTAGTTTCAGCAAATACATTTTGAGTTAGCTTTGAGGAGGTAAAATCACCTCGTCAACCACGTGAATTACGCCATTGCTAGCTTCAATATCTGGCTGGACAACTTTCGCCTCATTTACCTTCACTGCTTTAGTAGCATCATCAACGCTAATATCGATTTGAGAGCCTTCGACAGTAGCCACATTTCCAGGAGTAATTTCTCCAGAGGTTACTTCTTGAGGAAGCACGTGATACTGCAAAACTTTGACCAGTTGTTCTTGATTTTCTGGCTGAAGCAACTCATCGAGTGTTCCTGGTGGTAAAGCCTCAAAAGCTTCATTTGTCGGTGCAAATACAGTGTAGGAACCTTCTGCTAAAGTTTCTGTTAATCCTGCGGCTTCAACTGCTGTAGCTAAAGTGGAAAATTGTTCATTGCTAGTAATTACTTCAACGATACTTCCACCTTCAGCTTGAACTGTTTCAAGGGGTTGTTCGCTTTCTGCGGTGTCTACAGCTTCTTCTTCTCCTGTTTCCGCAGTTATAGCGGGAGTGTCTGAGTCTTCAGCCCCAGGACCTTCTTCTACTTGTGCTTGTTCTTCAGGAGGGGCTGAACAAGATACTACAGCTACCGCACTACCTAAGCCTAACAAGCCAATTAAAGCTAATTTGGAAATTTGAGTAACAGGTTTCATGAGTCTCCGTCGATCTTTACTAATTTTGATAATTGTTAATAAACTGTAATTATTTCTGCAAGTATTTGCCGTCAGTCTCAAGACAGATGTATATTTTAATACTTTATTTGTTAAGTAAAAATAAGCAAGTATCGGCTAAGTAGACGAAATAAGTTGAAAATAAACGAATAATACTTGAAGATGTCTATTTGGAGTCTAAAGCAAATATTTTGGCTGGTTTGTCCTGCAATTGCAAATCTGGAAAATTTGCTGAAACAGCGCCGAGATTGGAAAATTAACTAAAAAGGGAATAAATAAATTAAGTACCATTAAGTTAATTTGGTAAATATGGATGCTGCAACAGAAACAAAAGCAACTACAACCAATGGACGAACACCCGTAGTCCAAACTTGGGAGTTGACCAAGGTTTATCGCACTGGTTTTTTCATGAATCAAAAGGTAGAATCCTTGACAAACTGTACCTTGACGGTGTATGAAGGAGAAACCTTTGGTTTACTTGGACCAAACGGAGCAGGTAAAACCACCTTATTAAAGATATTGTTGGGAATTATCCAGCGTACATCAGGAAGGGGAGTTTTACTAGGAAATCCAATTGGCGATCGCGCAGTTAAGCAACGTATCGGCTATCTCCCAGAAAATGCTTACTTCTACGATTATCTAACCGCTTGGGAATTTTTGCATTTCGTCGCTGGATTATTTAAACTTCCGCGCAACGTGCAGCAACAACGCATCCCAGAACTTTTAGACTTAGTAGGATTAGATCGAACTACAGCCAAGAAAAAGCAGCTACGCAAGTATTCTAAAGGAATGCTGCAAAGAGTTGGCATGGCACAAGCTTTAATTAACGATCCCGAAGTCGTTTTTCTCGACGAACCCATGTCCGGACTCGATCCTACTGGACGCTACCGGATTCGAGAAATTATACTGTCCTTGAAAGAACAAGGCAAGACAGTATTTTTCAACTCGCACATTTTAGCCGATGTCGAACAAATTTGCGATCGCGTTGCCATTCTCGCACGTGGAGAGTTAATCTGTATTGGTTCTCTTGACGAACTGCTCGGTATTGGCGAAACTTATCACGTTAAAGGTAAAGGCGGAAATATCGATATTCTCAAGAGTTGGTTAGAAAATATTGGTTTTGAACAAGATACGTGGTATGGTCAACTCAAAGGATCTCCCCAAGAGTTTCTCGCCAATCTTAGCTTAATGAATGCTCAATTGATCGGCATGAATCTCGCTCGTACTTCCTTAGAAGAATTCTTTATGCAACAATTATTCTCGCGAGGTATTGATTCTACTCGCTAACCAACGAACTCCAACCTTTGCAGGATGCTAGTGAGGTAAAAACAAGTGAAACAGTTAGCACCTTAGCAGTTTATACTCTAATTCCTTCCCTTTGTCTCCCTTGTCCTCCCCCTCTTCCTTGTCTCAAATCTCTACTGATAACTGATAACTGCTCAGGTGAAAACCCCCTCTCCCAATTCCCAGTCCCCAATTCCTGTAAATTTAGCAACTACTTGAAAATAAAAGTAAATAAATTGCCTAAAATAATTAATACTGGTAATTGTTTCTTAATATTTTTGTCCAAAATGATTCATTCGCATGGTAGAGGCAATCGAGCTTAGAATTTCTTTACACTAGACCTATAAGTTAATAAATGTCGTTTGTAGTAGTTAAAAGTTACGTCTATGTTGTCTTGCCAGCAGCCAGTCCTCCAAGTTCTCGTTGTTGATGACCACGAACTAACTCGGTTTACTCTCAAGTTAGCACTTGCCAGTAAGAGAAACATCGAATTAGTCGGTCTTGCAACCAACGGTCAAGAAGCAGTAGATATGGTCGAGCGCTATCACCCAGATGTGATTGTTCTCGACCTACAAATGCCAGTAATGGATGGCTTAAGTGCCTCTAATCTGATCAAAAAAATAGCACCTAGCACTCAAATTATCGCCTACTCTTCGGTGGAAGATGCTCAAGGGGAAGCGAAGACCAAAAAAGCTCACATTGACGCCTTCTGTCAAAAAGACACTCCCACAGAAAGTTTAATAAATTTAATCGAACAGTTAGGAGAGCGATCGCTCGCTCATCAATAACGAGGATCTTCAATTCTCAAACCAAGAGCGATCGGCGTTAGGCGAACAAATCTACTCCCTCTCCAACAGAGATTTAGCCAATTCCTCTTTCTTCGGGAAAGGTTTGTTCAAATTCCTCAACTAACTCATCCAATTCTTCGAGAGCCTGATCTACATCAATTCTCAGGGTGCCTAAGTTAGGTTGTTCTAGCAATTTGACCAAAAAATCACGCTTACTAGCCATTTGGACAACTCTTTGTTTAATCGTTTCTTTATTCATCATCAAATTTATCTCGAAAAAGCCTACTCTAGTTACTCTATAGTTTTAGCGTAGAAAGGGAGGTCGTTTGCGACTGGTACTAGACTTATTTTTTATCGTTTCAGCAATAAAGCGCTTAAACGCCTTCTCGCGGTTTTTCATAAAAGCAGACCAAAATCCTGGTTGAAACTCATCCATAGTTTTGGCTAAAGCCCAAACATCTACAGCCAAAATGTTATGCAAAGTTTCATCCTCCTGCTGGAGGGACTTGATCTGCTCGAGTAGGATGCGACTCTTATTTTTAGCAGTTTCAGGATCTTTGTGGTTAACCATGTTCGCGAGCAGAGCTTGAGTGAGTAGAGTAGACAATAACGGTCAACTCCTGTATCGATCCTAGGCGATCTCGTTCTAATTCCCTAAAGTTTGCTTAGGAGAGGGGTTTTGAGCAAGGAAGAGTGAAACATATTTATTATTAAGAGACAATAAAAGTTCAACTAATTATTTTCGGTGTGATATTTTAATCTATGTTACGTCAATTTCCTTTAGCATCAATAGGTTTGGTTGTAGGTGGATGCTTGACCGTTATCGGATTACTGGCTTACGCTACTGGCAATGCTACCCTGAATTTAGTAGGTTTTTTCTACGGAATTCCGGTTCTTCTAGGCGGTTTAGCGCTCAAAGCTGCTGAACTAAAACCAGTACCCTACAGTGAAGCAACTTCTCCTAACATTTTGGCTTTACGCGAACAACAAGCCACACCAATTCAAAATCAAATTCGCAAAGACGTTACCCGCTATCGTTATGGTCAAGAAGCTCATTTAGAAGAGTCTTTGTCACGTTTGGGTTTAAGTCCCACTGACGAAGAAAGACCAGTTCTGCGATCGCTGCGGGAAACTGAGGTGAATGGTAATTATACTTTAGTCTTAGAATTTGAGTCGCCGTTAGTTTCTCTAGATAGTTGGTCTGAAAAGGAGGAAAAAATTGCTAAATTCTTCGGTCCGGGAATTAGGGTAAATTTAAGTCAACCTGAAGAAGATCGAGTCGATCTGGCTTTGATTGCTTTACCAGGATAATGGGGAGGTGGGGACTGGGGACTGGGGACTGGGGACTGGGGACTGGGGACTGGGGACTGGGGACTGGGGACTGGGGACTGGGGACTGGGGACTGGGGACTGGGGAGGACAAGGGGGAATTAGAGGATAAACTGCTAACTGGTAACTGTTCACTGATAACTGCTAACTGATAACTGTTCACTGTTCACTGCTAACTGCTATAGCACTATGCTTTTACGTTAAATTAGCGACCAAGATGGTCGCACTACAATGCTCAGAAACGTCATATCTTGATCTGGTACTGCTATAACTGTTAACTGAATCCCTAATCCCCAATCCCCAATCCCCAACCCCTAATCCCCAAACTTACTTTTCCAGACGCACCACATACTACTGTAAAACATAGTAGAAAAGGTTGAATCCTTTACCCAGTGGACATTACAGCTTTGGCTAAACTTGAAAACACTTATTTCACTCATCCATCACTCACTTAGCCTTTAATGTTACAGGTGTAGTATTAGATGTGACACAAAATCATATTGAGTGACATCACTCAACTTAGTTTAACCCTTGGTAGGTTAAAAATTTTACGGTCTGTAATTACGGTCTGTAATTACGCACCGTAATTT
>NZ_JAAHBQ010000130.1 GCF_020144665.1 Oscillatoria salina IIICB1
TTCTCAAGTACCCTATCGAGATGATGGGGCTAAATTCGTTGCGGGGGACTATTTATGTCAGGTGCGGTCATGTAGCACGAATTGGCACAAAAGGTTTTGAGAAATGGCTTAAGCAGTGTCAATTGTCAATTGGCAAAAGTCTTCTTCAAATCTGGATTGTCTGCATATAGTGTCTGTGCGTAAGTCCTGTAATCGATGAATTGAGAATATTTTTCTTGACTCACTATTTGGCAATTCGATCGCGCTTGAAGACAGGTTTTCATCATAGGAAATCCAGCAAAGTTTTGCACCTATCTGCAAGGTTGGTGAATTTGTGCTGAACTTGTAATAATCGTGATTACTTTCTCGAGCGGCTGCCGTTCCCACAAGTATACCTGAATTTGTGATTGAAAGACCTCTCGTCCAACCGATATCGTGCTGAAATCCATTGATTGAATATTCAATTGTCTCGCCCTTAGAATCCATCTTACCTACTATTCCTGCAACGTTTGTCCACCACAAGTCTCCATTGAAATATTGAAGATCATGCACTGGACTTTTAAATTTTGGGCCAACCCATTCCCAAGACGAAAGATTGATAATTCTTTGCTGTCGAACCAAGCACACCAGGATATTTTCACTTTCGTCTATTGCGATGCCTGAAATATGATAAAGGTGAGGCTTTGTATCTTCATTTTGATTCCAAATTGGTCTCCTATTCCGAAGATCTTTACCCAATAGATCAATTCGATTTAATACCTTATTCTCTAAATTTACTATGTCGATACTCTCATAACCCGTATTTGCGACATATAGTTTCCCTTTGTGAATCGCGAGACCATGGAGGTCATTAAAATTGTCATCTTGAATAACATCTACGATTGAGAAATGAACCATGTCCATTTTCACAATAACGTTTGAAAAGCAAGCCCAAATATGGTCGTCTTCTTGACATATCCCAGTCAGACCCTTCCCCCTCATGGCAAGAGATGGTTCGGGGTGTTCAATGAGATGCTCGGATATAACCTGAATCGTATTATTCCTAATTGTAACTTGTAGTATAGAACCATGGTACTTATCGAAAAAGCCTCCTGATATGATGAAATTAGCCATTATCTAAGCCTATTATTCTTTATCGTTGCGATCGCGTCCCTGCCAAAGACCGAAATCCATTGTAGGAACGCCGGACGTTATCTCTTGAGTACCCTATCGAGATGATGGGGCTGAATTCGTTGCGGAGGATTATCTATGTCAGGTGCAGTCATGTAGCACGAATTGGCACAAAAGGTTTTGAGAAATGGCTTAGGTAGTGTCTGTCGCCAATTGGCAAGAGTATTCTTTAAGTCTGGATTGTCTGCTGTCCACCCCGCCTCAATCAGCATTTCTCCCATTGTCCCATCGTTTAAAGCGTTCATAAGTGCCCAACTATTGCAGCAGGGGTGTATTATTGGTGGGAAATAGGTTAGCGTAGCCAGCAAATGATTACAGTTTAATCCCTGTTCGACAGTTCCTTGATTGTGGTTGAGGAAGGCTGCTGGATCGCGATGGTATAATCTTTCTTCGTTAATAACTTCCCCTTCATAGTTCTTCCCTAGGAAAGCACGGCAATGCTCGATCGCCTCTTGATTATTGCCGTGCGCATCCAAATAAATAAATTCAAGCTTATTCAGGCTATCTAAGGGGATGCCAGTGACATTGTATCCGTTAGTACGCATTCCTACGCGTCGGCCAAACGAATGAAGTGTTTCAATTATTTGCACAATCGACTTCACCGGAAGAACAGTGATTTCCCCCCCTTGGAGTACATGACGTTCTTTTTCCCCCACACCTGATAAGACCTGACAAAATTGTTCCACTGCTTGAGGGGTGGCGACCAACGGGCTTTTACGAAATATCTTGTCACCGTTTTTGTTAAAGGGAAGATGCGCGTCGTGGTCGCAAAAATTACAATGCAGATTGCAAATGTTGGTAACGTTGATCCGCACCTCGACTCTACTATCGATCTCAAATAAGCTCTGAAATGATGTGATACTCATAATTTAACCTCTTTTACTAGAACGTTGAGCCGGAATTAGGAACTCGGCAACTCTATACAACTATTTTTTTAGTAAGGAATTCCCCCACCAATAGTGACTCGTTTAAGCACCCGCCGCACCGAGGGGTCGAATGCGGGACGATAGTGCAAAGTCGCTTGGTTATCCCACAGCACCAAATCGCCGTTTTGCCATTGGTGTTCGTAGCGGTACTCCAGATCTTGAATATGTTCGTGTAGTCTGGCAATTAGTGGAGATCCGACATCGTAGGGGATACCAACTAGTTCAATCTCGTAGGCTGCATTCAAATAAAGGATTTGTTCGCGAGTTTCAGGGTGGGTGCGAACCAGAGGGTGGGGAAAGGTCGCACCGGGGGGCACATCTACCCGACGATCTACATATTTGGCAGACACGGAACCGAACGGACGGTAAAACGGATTGTAGGTAATCAGCCTTAAGTCCTGAATGGTATCGCGGGTTTCTCGATCGAGAAGGGTATAAGCCCGTGCCATATCAAACCAGATTGTTGGCGAAGAATTTTCCGTGATATCCACCGCATACAGTAAAGAGGCCGATGACGGGCAGCGTAACCATTGATGATCCGAATGGGGAAGGACTTCCTGAAAACCTAAATAGGAATTGGGGTAATCATCGGCTTGGTTTCCAATGATTACTACTGGGGTAGACTCTCCTTCGGCGCTGCTTAAGACGGGAAAACTGTTATCAGGAACAAAAGGAGGACCGAATCGAAACGCAAAATTAGATAAATGTTCGTCGGTGAGATTCTGATTGGGAAAAATCACTAAACGGTAGCAGTTCAATAACTGTCGAATTTGCAGAGTATGATGCGGCGAGAGGCTCGCAGCTAAATTAGCGTAATGGACGGTGACCCCTACTCCGTTTTCATTCTCAGTGAATTGAAGATTGCTCATAAATGTCAGGTTTCCCTCTGGTACTCGTTTTCCTCGTTTTTTCTACACC
>NZ_JAAHBQ010000131.1 GCF_020144665.1 Oscillatoria salina IIICB1
CGTGAATACGGTGGTGAGTGTGCTGACTTACTTTTTACACTGCGTCCAGAAGACGATACAATAGCGATCGCGGAACAATTGGCAGATACTTTCAAGGGTCGCGCTGTTGGTGGGTTACGACAAAGTAGCTCCGATCGACAATATTATATTGAGGTTAATATAGACCAACTTCTCATTGAAGCACAATTTGCACGAGAGTAAGAAAAAAACTGCTCTAAAACTTAAACTAAACTTCCCTTTTGACAAAAACCAACAAGAGATGTCAAGGAAAGCTTTAGCTAAAAAAATCGTCTAATTATACCATTTCGATCCCAAAACGATCGAATTAATCAAAGCGTAGGGCAAGAGAAAAAATGCCAGAATAAGCTAAGATTTTACCAGCCCGATCGCGTTCGCCAGTTTAACAAATTGGTATCATATACTATGGCTTGAAAATGTTAACTTATGAACTCGATTCTCGAACAACTTAGAAATCGCTTTAGTAAAGCACTTGTCGCCGCTTTTGGCGAAAATTTAGCGACTTATGACCCCCAAGTCGTCCCCGCATCAAACCCAAAGTTTGGTGACTATCAATCTAATGCTGCTTTACCGCTAGCGAAACAGTTGCGTCAAAAACCAAGGGAAATAGCACAGCAAATCGTTGCTAATCTTGATGTTAGCGATTTCTGTCAACCACCGGAAATTGCTGGACCTGGGTTTATTAATCTGACGCTACAACCAGCATATCTAGAAACAAGGTTACAGGAAATTGAAGCTGATGCACGTCTGGGTGTAGAAATAGCGAAACAACCTCAACGAATAGTTATTGATTTTTCTAGTCCAAATATTGCTAAAGAAATGCACGTCGGACATTTACGTTCGACAATTATAGGTGATTGTATTGCCCGAATTTTAGAATTTCGCGGTCACGATGTTTTGCGTCTTAATCATGTGGGTGACTGGGGAACTCAATTTGGAATGTTAATTGCTTATTTACGAGAAGTTTATCCAGAAGCTTTAACGACTGCTGATGCTTTAGAAATTGGCGATTTAGTGAGTTTTTATCGTCAAGCAAAGAAACGTTTTGATGAGGATGAAGAATTTCGGGAAAAGTCTCGTCAAGAAGTGGTTAAATTACAAGCAGGTGCAGCAGATAGTCGTCATGCTTGGGAGTTACTTTGCGACCAATCTCGGCGCGAATTTCAGGTAATTTACAATCTCTTAGATGTAGAATTAACTGAAAGAGGCGAGTCTTTTTACAATCCTTTGTTACCCGCAGTCGCAGAAGATTTAGCCAAACAAGGTTTGTTAGAAGAAAACCAAGGTGCAAAATGTGTTTTCTTAGAAGGTTTCACGAATAAAGAAGGTGAACCTTTACCTTTGATTGTGCAAAAATCTGATGGTGGCTATAACTATGCAACCACAGATTTAGCCGCCTTACGCTATCGTATCCAAAAAGATCGCTGCGATCGCATTATTTATGTCACTGATGCGGGACAAGCAACTCACTTCGCGGCTGTGTTTCAAGTCGCAAAACGCGCAGGATGGATACCCAATAACGTCGAAGTCGTTCACGTTCCCTTTGGTTTAGTTTTAGGCGAAGATGGGAAAAAACTCAAGACTCGTTCGGGGGAAACCATCCGTTTGCGAGATTTGTTAGATGAGGCGATCGCCCGCGCACGCAATGACTTAGAATCAAGATTAGTCAGGGAAGACCGTCACGAAAACCCAGAATTTATCGATAACGTCGCGAAAACCGTGGGAATTGGGGCTGTCAAATACGCTGATTTGAGTCAAAATCGGATCGGTAACTACATCTTTAGTTACGATAAAATGCTTTCACTCCAAGGCAACACTGCACCTTATTTGCTCTATGCTTATGTTAGAGTGCAAGGGATTGCCCGTAAAGGTGAAATCGACTTGGAAAACTTAGGAACTCAAGCCAAGGTTATCTTAGCAGAAGAAAGTGAATTAACCTTAGCCAAACACATTTTACAACTAACTGAAGTTCTCAAAGAAGTCGAACAAGATTTGTTACCAAATCGCCTTTGTCAGTATCTTTTTGAACTCAGTCAAAAGTATAATCAATTTTACGATCGCTGTCCGGTTTTACAAGCAGATGAACCGGAACGCACATCTCGCTTAATCTTGTGCAACCTCACTGCGAAGACGATAAAATTAGGCTTATCTCTCCTAGGTATATCCGTACTCGAAAGAATGTAAGTCTCATCTTCATAATAGGGGCTTCAGCCCCTAATTATTGCAGATGTAAATCATTTTAGTCTCCTCTTAAAACTGTGTCTCACAAATACTTTGAAAATGATGCAAGAACGAACATTTCAACTTGATGACTTGACGATTAAATTTCTCGAACGCTGTCAAGAATATGGCTTTCAAAACCCCAGTGAAGTTGTGAGAACTGCTTTAGCGAAATTACAGTTAACATTGAATACAGATGACTTGCAAGAATCAGCTAATCTTTATGCTGAAATTTATGAACGCGATCGAGAATTACAAGAACTTACCGATGCAGATATAGAAGAATGGTCGAAGGAATATTGATGTTAAAAATTGACGAAGCTCTCCGAATAGTGTTTGCTTTGTAAAGTAACAATTAACTAATCAGTTTCATCTCAATAACGATCGATATCCGCCTTTATCCGCGTTCATCTGTGGTTTACTTCAAATTCCCAACCTTCCCAAAAGTCGCAAAACAAACTTTCTTTTTTGCGGACTTTGAGAAAACATTCCAAACAACAACTGACGCAACAACCAGCGACGGAAATGAGGTAAAATTAACAATAGCAAGCGTTTAATTCCTACTTGTAATAACCAAGCCATTAACAAAGGTGCTAATAGCGTAATCGGATTAATTGGTAACAATTTTTCTAAATTACCTAATACCGTTACTGCGACAATGATTAAAGATAATCCCCAAGAAAACCAATTTAACCAATTTTGTGCTTCTAGTCGCAATTGAGCGAGTAATTGCTCAATCAGCCAGTAATGAGCGGAAGTAATTTTTAAAGCAAAATCTGGTAAACTCAAACAATCGTTAGCGATTTGATGCAGGATATCTCCATCTAAAGATATAACACTCCGCATGAGGGGAATGTTAGAATTACCTTGTTCGTAATAAGTAGAAAATGTTAGTCCCGACTGAAAGCGATTTTGCTCGTCAAACAGTGCATAATAGCGCCAGTCGGTGAGAAAAGGACGAGATAAATTCAGTTTTGCACCTGTTTCTCTCGCTAGTTCAATTTGCTCTAAATATGCTTCGCTTAAATAAAAATTTACACCGTGAAATACTACCCGCTTGCGAGTAATTTTTTCCTTAACAATTTCGATGCAGGATTCGAGAACCATTGTATTTCTAGGCGATTAGGGAGCGAGAATTAATCATTAGTGAATCTTGTTTTTTTTTTTGCTTTCTCGTCCCTCTTTTTTGCTTGTTTCTAGAGTAGATTTATCGAGGAGGAAATAAACCTCCCAGAGCAGCTTTTCCGATCGCTTTTTGCACCAAATCGACAACAAAACCTAGCAAACCTCGCCATTGTTGTTCCCCTCCTAAAACTCCTTCTCGATGAATTTTCAAGATTAAGTCTTTTTGGGGATGTTCCAGAAGTTCTTCGCTAAAGCGGTTGATAATATCGCCGTCGAGTTGAATCACGGTTTGAGCATAAATTATATCAGTTTTCACTGCTTGTGCGGCGATGTCCGGAACATTTTTTTCCGCTAGTTCTAATTCTTTGCGATATAAAGCTTGGTTACGATTATCTAAGGCTGCTTTGAGTTCGCCGATTTTTCGCAAAACACGCAAGAAACGGCTGTTTCCTAACAGTCGTTGTACTTTGAGAATTTCATCAGGACTGGTAGGTTGCAGGGCATCTGGTAAAATTGTCTGGATTTGGTCGATTTCTAGGTTAGGATCGGTTAAAATCGGTAAATTGCCGACTAAATTGGGATTGTAAAAGTCGGAACTGGGATCGGTGACGAGAATCGAGTATTCTAACTCTAGATTACGACGTAAATCTAAGTAGCGATCGCGTAACGATTCATGAATTCCTTGTTCTTGTAAATACTCTCGATTAATCGGATATACATTGCGATAAGTTTCCCAAGGAATAAATTTCTCCCCGGTTATCCTCTCACAAACCATTGTATTTACTTCTAAGGCGGTAATATCCTCTAAAACTTCCCCCAGAGCCTTGACAAAATTACTTAAATGTGATTGTAAATGAGTGCGATCGCCAGACTGATAGCCATTGCTAACAGCAACTTCTGTAGAATGAGAATTTTTTGTCTTGACCAAAGCCTAACCTCCAGGCGTACTATCTTGATTAGTATCATCTTCAGCCTGACTGGTGCGTTTTTGATATTTAGCAGCAGTCAAACCCTTTCTGAGTTCATCATCATCAAAAGAACTAAAATTGCTCTCCTGAGACAATTCAGCTACCTCTTGGGCTTCAATGTCAATAGTAAGTTCATCCCAATCGTCATCGGATGTAGAAATTGAAGCAGGAGGAGGCGAAGTAGTTCCCCCAGCGACTTCTTCAAAATCCTCCCAATCATCATTATCTTCCCAATCTAAAGCATCAAGATTAGGTAGCGATCGCTCCTCAGTTTCTGTTTCTGGTGTCAAAGTAGTAGTAGTTGTTGTTGTTGTTTGCTCTTCTACTATCCAATCTTCCCACTCTTCATCTTCTTCCAAAGTCAAAGATTCTAGCGTATCTACTTCTAATTGTGGTATCTTTGTTTCCGCCGGAGGTTCTTCTTCCACCACCCAATCTTCCCAGTCGTCTTCTTCCACTTCTAAATTCAAAGATTCGATTTCTGCAAAAGCTTCACCAGCAGACAATTCCCCAGAAGTCATTTCTTCCCAATCTTCTAACTCATCTTCTGGGAATAAATCACTTTCAGTCTCATTAGCGGTTAAAGTTGTCTGTGCAAATGGCGAATATGCTTCTTCGTCTGAAGTTAAATCTTCTGCTAAAAAAGGAGTTGCTTGAGTTTCCTCT
>NZ_JAAHBQ010000132.1 GCF_020144665.1 Oscillatoria salina IIICB1
CATTCAAGGCGATGAATATCTCGCTCATATCAATCAAGAATTTGTTTGGCAAGTAACCGCCACTGATAACCTGAAAGTAGAGAGTTTACAACTCGAAGTTAATAATCTCCCTGTAGCCCTTGACAAAAATGGATTAGCTCGGTTTACTCCAGATGTAGTTGGGGATTTAACGGCAACGGCGATCGCTCTTGACACTGCCGGAAATACAGCACAAACAACGGTAACTGTCAAGGTAATTGACCCCAATAGTCCCGAATTTAATGACCCAGATGCACCAGAAATTAATTTAGATTTGAGTAATCTGGTTGAGGGGGTAATTACTGAAACTCAATCAATAACAGGGACAGTTGATGACGATAATTTAGATTATTATGTACTGGAAGTAACACCGATAAATGGTGATGGTGAATGGCTGGAAATTTATCGGGGGACAAATTCGGTAGTTTCAGGAGTTATTGGTGAAATTGACCCTAGTTTACTGCTCAATGATAGCTATCAATTACGCTTGCGAGCAGTAGATGTAGCCGGAAATGAAATTAGTAGTGAAACTGAGATAGAAGTAGCGTCGAAGCTGAAGTTAGGTAATTTCCAACTATCATTTACCGACTTAGAAATCCCGGTAGCAGGGATTCCCATATCGCTGACGAGGACTTATGATAGTTTAACGGCTAATAGAAGTGATAACTTTGGTTATGGTTGGCGTTTAGAATTTCGCGATACAGATTTAACTACTTCATTAGGTTATGACGAACAATTTGAAATTTTAGGTATTCCCAGTCAAGGATTAGAAGTAGGAGACAAAGTCTTTATTACCTTACCAGGAGGAGAGCGAAGCAGCTTTACCTTTGCACCAAAATTACATCCAGAAGCTCAAGAATTTATCAAAGAACAAAATCACTTAATTCCTCCATATTTAGGACAAGCTTTAGATATTTTTCAAGTTCCGGCATTTTCAGCAGATGACGATAATGGTGTAACTTTGAGCGTTAAACCAGTAACTTTATTTAAAAAAGGAGATCTTCATTATCATCCGAGTGGAATTGCTTATAATCCTGCTTATGAAGATGCGTTTGGTGGGAAGTATTATTTAACCACTGCTGAAGGAATTGAGTATGAAATTGATGCGAGTAGTGGTGATTTAATTGCAGTTACGGATACGAATGGAAATAAGCTTACCTATAGTGAGGGAGGGATTTTCTCAGATACGGGAGTTGGGATTACGTTTGAGAGGGATAATCTTGGTCGGATTGTGGGGGTTGTTGACCCAGAGGGGAATAAGATTAAGTATGAGTATGATCGAGAGGGTGATTTAGTTGGGGTTATTGATAGGTCCGGGAATAGGACTGGGTTTGAGTATGATGAGGGGAGGAAGCATTATTTAACTGAGATTATCGACCCCTTGGGAAGAAGTGGGGTGAGAAGTGAGTATGATGAAGAGGGTCGCTTAAAGAGAATTATTGATGTAGATGGGGAAGCGGTAGAGTTAGTTTATGACCCGGATAATTCGCTACAGACAGTACGGGATGTATTTGGTCATGAGACTATTTATGAGTATGATGAGCGGGGTAATGTTGTTACTGAGATTGATGCGGTTGGTGGTGTTACTGAGCGTAGTTATGATGATGATGGTAATTTGTTGAGTGAGACAGATGCGGATGGAGTCATCACGACTTATACCTACGATAATCAAGGTAATCGCCTAACCATTACAGACGGAGAAGGAAATACAACGCGCATGACTTATAATCAGCGCGGTCAGATTTTAACCGTTGTATCTCCTACAGGACTTTCAGTTTCTTCAGTTTACGATAGTCGCGGTAATCTGATTTCTAGCACCGACACAGACGGATTAACAACAACCTACCAATACGATAGCGCAGGTCGTCCCCTTCGTCAGGTCGCCCCTGACGGACAAACAATCGAATGGGGCTATGATGAGCTAGGAAATCCAATTCGCATGGTAGATAGTCGTGGGAATGAGGTGAACTCAACCTACGATGCTAACGGAAGAATGGAGTCAGCCACCAGTCAATTTACCCTCAACGGAAACACCTATACCCTCAACACCAATTTTACCTACGATAAAGAAGGTCGAATCGTCTCCAACTCAAATTCTCAAGGAAATACTCAATCAACTAATTATAACGCCCTCGGACAGGTAGCTTCCACAACAGACCGCTTGGGTAACATAACCACTTACGTTCATAATGAGCAGGGTCGCACTACTGAGGTAATCTTACCCGATAATACTCCTAACAATACCCAAGATAATCCCACCATTCATCGAACTTATGATGCGGCTGGACGAGTATTTTCTGAAACAGGTATAACTGGTTTAGAAACCCGCTACCTCTATGATGCAAAGGGAAGAAAGATTGAAACCATTCTCCCAGATTTAACGCTTGATAATTGGGACGATAATCCTCGCCTCAAAACCGAATATACAACAGCTGGTCGTGTAAAAGCTTATGTTGATATTTTTGGCAATCGAGAAGAGTTTGAGTATGACAATCTCGGTCGTTTGATTCGCTCAAAAGACCTTCTCGGTAACTATACCACTTACACTTACGACCGAGGTGGGAAAGTCGCTTTCGTCACTGACGCGCGCAATCGCACAACTCGCTATGTCTATGATGACAAAGCACGTGTAACACAAATCATCTTTTTCGATAATTCTCAAATTACCTATACCTACGACACACTTGGACGAGTTGAAACAGAAACCAACTCCCTTGGACAAACGACACGTTATGAATACGATGCTTACGGCGAAATTAAAGCTGTAATTAACGCTCTTAATGAGCGCACTGAATTAGAATACGACCAGCGTCGTAACTTAGTCAAATTAACAGATGCACTAGGTCATTCTACACGGTATGAGTACGACCAATACAGTCGTCGAATCGCCACCATCTTCCCCGACGACTCTCGCATTACCTTTACTTACGATAACCTCAACCGAGTGACCAGTGCTACTGATGAAAATGGTCGCACCACTGAGTATTTCTATAACAATCTCAGTCAGTTAATCAAAATCAAACAAGTCAATGATGCTGAAACTGATTACGAGTATGACAATTTAGGACGGCTGACTCAAATTCAAGACGCTAACTCAAATATTACTCAGTATGAATACGATGCCTTCAATCGTACCATTGCTACCACTCTGCCAATGGGTCAAACCGACCAAACTATTTACGACACCTTGGGTCTAGTTTCGAGCTATACCGACTTCAATGGCGATACAATTAACTATAGCTATGACAACTACGGTCGTCTCGAAGGCAAAACTTTTACCAATCCCGCCCTCGACCCAGTAACATACACCTACGACCCTGTTACCTCACAACTCCTCACCGTAACCGACTCAAGAGGAATCACTAATTACACCTATAATAACTACGACTGGTTGGAGTCAATCACCCAAGCGGATGGAAAGTTTGTTCGCTATGGCTATGACACCATTGGTAATCTGACGGAGTTGGTTACTAATGCTAGCACAACCGAATACAGTTATGATGCCCTCAATCGTCTCGACCAAGTAAAAGAATCTGACCGCATTTTAGCCGATTACGATTATGATGCTGTCGGTAACTTAATTCAAACAAGTTTTGGGAGTGGAATTATTGAAACGCGCGATTACGATAGTCGCAACCGTTTAATTCAACTCGAAACTCACAACGCTGCGTCTAATTTAATCTCCAGTTATGACTATACCCTCGATCGAGTAGGAAATCGTCTTCAAGTAGTTGAGGAGAATGGACGCACAGTTGACTATACCTACGATGAACTTCATCGTCTCAGAACCGAAAAGATTACGATCGCGGGTACTGAAGATCGTACCATTAACTATGACTATGACCTTGTTGGCAATCGCTTGAGTCGCAATGATTCTCATCAAGGTTTGACAACTTATATTTACGATGCTA
>NZ_JAAHBQ010000133.1 GCF_020144665.1 Oscillatoria salina IIICB1
TTACCACTCCCCGATAGACTACAGTACGTTTACCCAGATAAAGTTCCTCTATTAAACGGTATTTACCTAACCGTTGATTTAAATGGATGACCTCTTGTGGATTATTTTCTTTCATATCAAGAGTTGTAATTATCTGACAACGGGTATTTGAGTTTACCCTCGGTAGCTGAATCGCTCGATTAAAAGCCTTTGGGTAGCATTTTTATTGTAAGAAGAAGTTGTGAAAAACTTGTGAAGGCGATCGTCCCCAAATATATATTTCTCTATGAAGCCGAATTTTTTAGAGAAATGGTATTAGTTTCTTGCTTTTGTCTCAAAGCAAGAAAGACTTTTCGGTTAAATTAGTTACTCTTTTTCCCGATTATTTGCTCAATAATTAAGAACGATAATCAACTAATACTTAAACATGGTTTGATGAAAAACTTTGATCTATTTCGGCGGAAGTAGCGATCGCCATTCACGACCTTAACGACTAGAAATTAAAAAATACTCTGACTGTAGCTAAGAAAATATCTTCATTGTCATTATCTTGGTTCGGTGCAGTAATCCAGATAAAACCAGGTTTAATCGAAATATTCCGCGACAAAGTGTACTGATAATACCCCTCAATATGCAGTGAGGTATCTTGATCGAAGCTGTCAATCTCATCACCAGCGATCGCCAAGTTAGTTAAAGTTGGTTCCATACCCACAATTAGCCCGCCGATATTTCCTTCCTTAAACAAATCTGTCAAAGTCAAGATCCCGGCGTAAGACCAAATATCGGCATCTCCTGCACCAATCAGTCGAGCGCTAATTTTAGTAACAAAACCACCAATATTGATTGTTGGTGTTAGTTGGTAAAAGCCTTGCAAACTATAAACATTAGCCACCACAGGAACATCTCGATCGAGAAAGATCCCCGCGTTATCAAACGTGTTCGCTAAAGCAGTACCAATAAAACCGTTACTATTAACATTAGGATTACCTCTTTGGCGACCAAACTTAAATTCACCAGGAAGCGAATAAATATTGGCATAAGTTAATGCCAAATTCAGATTATCCGTAGGGTTGAGAATCATTTGAGCCGCCGCAAAATAGTCCCCATTGAACAAACCGCGATCGGGGTTGGAACCAGGATTAGCTTGGTAAGTTCCACCGATGCGAATATTGGGAGTAAGCTGAAATCTCGTAATAATCCCGCTTCTGCCATTCAGACGGAAAACTGGACTTCGAGAAGCAAAAGCTGAAATTGGTCGTCCAGGTCCAAGCCAAGCCGAACCTTCGGGTCCTAATGCCGACCCCCCCGAACCAAATCCTCGCTGTGTAAAGATGGTAAAAACTGCTTTAAAATCTCCGGATTCAAAGGCGGTAAATGTATAATCTAAACTTGATAAGAAAAGATCGTTATCAGTTCCACCTCCATAACCCCAAGAAGTAGTTCCTTCGCTAGTAGAACCAACTTGTCTGCCGTTGTTTGGAGTATCAAACTGAGGATTGTTGATATTACTAGCAAATAAAGCTATTTCCAAAAGATCGCTTCCAGTAAAGCTTGTTGTGAGTGTTAAGGTAATATCCTCGTCTAATACTGTATTAGTCTCGCCGTTACCAGAAAAGTAATCAATGATTCCGAAACCAATATAGCCACTCAGTTTAGTGGTGGTGGAAAACTGGTTATCCTCCAGGGCTGCTAATTGAGCTTCTAGTCCATCGACTCTGGTGTCGATAGTGGCTAGTTCCGCCTCAAAATCTTGTTGTAACCTGCGTAAGGTTTCTAAATCGGCTTCGCTAACACCTGTCGTTTGTTGTTGTCCTTGTCCCTGTTGGCTGCGGGCGATTATTTCAGACAGGGAGTCTAAACAAGCACTTAAACCTGCGGCAAACTCATAGCGAGTCATCGCTCGATTGCCGCGAAAAGTGCCATCAGGATAACCTTGAATACAGCCGTAGCGATCGATTAACCCACGTAAAGCTTCATAAGCCCAGTCGCTAGGTGAAACGTCTCGTAGTTGGTTGACGGAGTTAATTTGATCGAGGGGATCGACTACTTCGCCATATACGTCTAGGTTGTCGGCGGATTGAACATCTCCTGATTCAGGATTGGTAATTTGTTCGATTCTTAACCAGGGTTCTGGTTCAACTGTGGGTTCGCTAATTTGCGAGTATTCGTCGAGTCTCTCCACAGTCTCAACTTCAGTTGCACCGTTGGTTTGAGTTTGAGCGACAATCTCGTCAATACTGAACCACTGCGGTGACTCTTGAAGCAAGTTTTCACTATCTGGGTTAGTTGTCTGGAAAGCTAGAGTCTCAGTTTCTGGGTTGGTTGGTGTTTCTGCGACGAGTGAGGATTCTGCGACTACCTCCGTAACTTCCGAGTCTTCCTTGATACTCGCTAAAGATCGATCTGCTAGTGCCATTTCCTCTGAACCTAAAGAGAGAAAGGACTCGGATAAAGAAACTTGACCTTCAGTAGTTAATTCTAGGGTGGCGCTTGATAAAGAAATAGGTGCAGCAACCTCAGCATTTTCTGTCTGGGGCATTGCTAATGCACCCGATGTTAAACTGACTACTGACAATGCAGAAATTGCAGAGATTACTGAAGCTCGAAAACTATCGACATTTTTCTTTTTCATTAGCGTATTTATTTTTACAGTTGGCTCAATTTTTTTAATAACTCTTTTCCACAAAGAAAAAGCGCGATCGCTGCACCTGGCGGTCTGCCATTCGGCACTGAATTTACAGCGATCGCGCTTCGGTGTTTAACTATTAGAAAGCAAAAACAACTCTGACTGTACCCAAGACAATATCTTCGTTGTCATTATCTTGGTTCGGTGCAGTGATCCAAATAAAACCAGGTGTAATCGAAATATTCCGCGACAGAGTGTACTGATAATACCCCTCAATATGCAGTGAAGTATCTTTATCGAAGCTGTCAATCTCATCACCAGCGATCGTCAAGTTAGTTAAAGTTGGTTCCATACCCACAATTAGCCCGCCGATATTTCCTTCCTTAAACAAATCTGTCAAAGTCAAAATCCCGGCGTAAGACCAAATATCGGCATCTCCTGCACCAATCAGTCGAGCATCGATTTTGGTAACAAAACCACCAATATTGATTGTTGGTGTTAGTTGGTAAAAGCCTTGCAAGCTATAAACATTAGCCACAACGGGAACGTCTCGATCGAGAAAGATCCCCGCGTTATCAAAATTGTTCGCTAAAGCAGTACCGATAAAACCGTTATTATTCGGATTACCCCTTTGGCGACTAAACTTAAATTGACCCGGAAGCGAGTAAGTATTGGCATAAGTTAACGCCAAAGCCAGATTATCAGTGGGGTTGAGAATCATTTGAGCCGCCGCAAAATAATTCCCATTGAACAAACCGCGATCGGGGTTGGAACCGGGATTAGCTTGGTAAGTTCCACCGATGCGAATATTGGGAGTAAGCTGAAATCTCGTAATAATCCCGCTTCTGCCATTCAGACGGAACACCGGACTACGAGCAGCAAAAGCTGAAATTGGTCGTCCAGGTCCGAGCCAAGCCGAACCATCGGGTCCGAATTCAAATCGCCCGGAACCAAAGCCGCGATTCGCAAAAATGGTAAAAACTGCTCTGGTATCTCCCGCTTCAAAGGCGGTAAACGTATAGTCTAAACTTTGCAAGCGGACATCGTTATTGAGAGTGCCTTCAAATGACCAAAATGGAGTTGCTTCTCTGGTACTACCCACATCTCTGCCATTATTAGGGGTATCAAACTGCGGAACGTCAGTATTAGTAGAAATCAAACCAATTTCTAACAAATCCTTTCCTGTAAAGGTGGTGTTCAGGCGCAAGATAATATCATCTTGCAATACTGTATTCGCCGGACCTTCACCAGAAAAGTAATCAATAATCCCGAAAGTAACAAATCCTCGGAGTGTAGTTGTCGTCGAAAACTGATTGGCTTCTAGGGTGGCTAACTGGGATTCGAGTCCGTCTACTCTGGTTCCGATAGTGGCTAGTTCCGCCTCAAAATCTTGTTGTAACCTGCGTAAGGTTTCTAAATCGGCTTCGCTAACACCTGTCGTTTGTTGTTGTCCTTGTCCCTGTTGGCTGCGGGCGATTATTTCAGACAGGGAGTCTAAACAAGCACTTAAACCTGCGGCAAACTCATAGCGAGTCATCGCTCGATTGCCGCGAAAAGTGCCATCAGGATAACCTTGAATACAGCCGTAGCGATCGATTAACCCACGTAAAGCTTCATAAGCCCAGTCGCTAGGTGAAACGTCTCGTAGTTGGTTGACGGAGTTAATTTGATCGAGGGGATCGACTACTTCGCCATATACGTCTAGGTTGTCGGCGGATTGAACATCTCCTGATTCAGGATTGGTAATTTGTTCGATTCTTAACCAGGGTTCTGGTTCAACTGTGGGTTCGCTAATTTGCGAGTATTCGTCGAGTCTCTCCACAGTCTCAACTTCAGTTGCACCGTTGGTTTGAGTTTGAGCGACAATCTCGTCAATACTGAACCACTGCGGTGACTCTTGAAGCAAGTTTTCACTATCTGGGTTAGTTGTCTGGAAAGCTAGAGTCTCAGTTTCTGGGTTGGTTGGTGTTTCTGCGACGAGTGAGGATTCTGCGACTACCTCCGTAACTTCCGAGTCTTCCTTGATACTCGCTAAAGATCGATCTGCTAGTGCCATTTCCTCTGAACCTAAAGAGAGAAAGGACTCGGATAAAGAAACTTGACCTTCAGTAGTTAATTCTAGGGTGGCGCTTGATAAAGAAATAGGTGCAGCAACCTCAGCATTTTCTGTCTGGGGCATTGCTAATGCACCCGATGTTAAACTGACTACTGACAATGCAGAAATTGCAGAGATTACTGAAGCTCGAAAACTATCGACATTTTTCTTTTTCATTAGCGTATTTATTTTTACAGTTGGCTCAATTTTTATAGTTGATTTCCCATTGGGTAAATTACGCCTTTGTCCAGGAAAAGCGCATTAAAACCTAACAGAGCCCAAAATACCTTATTAAGTATTTGATAGTCAAGTCGTTCATGCACTTTTATTACTAGAGATGCTTTAATCAGTTTATGGGAAGAGAAAATGGCGATCGCTACTTTTTTTCCAGTTCCCCTCTTTTGATTTCTTGATCGTTAAATAGCTATTCTTTATTAAAAAAATATTTACGAGCGAAAAAGATTAAAATATATCATAATTCAAATCGGATTAGAGCAGATTTTCAGAAAAATTAAACTGACTAGAGTAATTACCAAAAATAAATTAAAATTTAGGTTAAATGCTATTCGCTAAAGTTGCGTATTTTCGCTTCGGGAAAAATTTTAGTTGAGCGTCTTTTTTCAAAAAATTTGCCAAAACAAAAGTGGTGCTGCGCGATCCGAGCGCGATCGCTTATGATTCAGGTGAAGGTGATGCTTGACACACGATGTCTTACATTTTGTTGTGCAGAATGTGGGTTATAT
>NZ_JAAHBQ010000134.1 GCF_020144665.1 Oscillatoria salina IIICB1
CCATCCCCTGCGCCATCGGCTTATTTTAATTTCCAAAGAGGCACATTTGGAACGGAATCTCTATAGCTACTCCAACCGCGAGATTTTCGATCGCGCCGCTTTTGCTCTGTTTTCCATTGGCTCTCTTGACGCGATCGCGCCTTTATACGGCGAATTCGCCCGAAATTTTTGCCTGATCGAGGCGGGGTATATAGGTCAACTATTGAGCGAGGAGTGCCATCGCTATAATATCGGACTCTGTGCCATCGGCGACTCCATTGATGCCAAAGTGCTAGAGACCTGTTTTCACCTCACTGACGATGATATCCTCTTGCATGGATTCCTCGGTGGCGCGATAGCACCCGAACAAAAGCAGCAATGGTTGCAACCACAGAAGACAAACTCAGAAAACACCCTCTCTTTCGAGCAAGAATTACGGAAATTATTAGCCGCACGACTACCTGATTATATGATGCCTTCTGCCTTTGTTTTCTTAGATGAATTACCCCTCACAGCCAACGGCAAAATCAACCGCAAAGCTCTCCCTTCTCCTGAATTTCAATTCTCTCAAACTACCTACGTTGAACCACGCAATCCTCAAGAAGAACTCCTCACGCAAATTTGGCAAGACGTTTTAGAGATCGATCCCATCGGCATTCGCGAAAACTTCTTCGAGCTTGGGGGCAATTCCCTACAAGCGACGCAAATTCTGACGCGAATTCGAGAAGCCTTACCCGCAGCTAATTTGAGCCTTCGCCAACTCATCCACGCAGCAACTATTGCCGAATTAGCCGAGGCAATTGAAGAGAATTTACTGGCTCAAATCGAACAACTATCCGATGAAGAAGCCGCGCATTTTTTGCATGACAAATAACATAACCAACCACCAATAATTAACAACCTATGAAAAAGAAAGAAAATCTATCAACTGACAAGCGAGCATTACTCGAAAAACTGCTCCAAGGAAAAGTCAAACAATCCCTCAAATCCGAACAAGAATCTGAGACAACATCCGTACCACAAATTATCCCCGATCGCGCCGGACGCTATGACCCTTTTCCCCTCACGGATATGCAGCAAGCATATTGGTTGGGAAGAAGTGGGGCTTTTGAGTTAGGCAATGTTTCCATGCACAATTATTTGGAATTGGAAGCGAAAGACTTTGATTTCGACCGCTTTCAACGAGCTTGGCAAAAGTTAATCGATCGCCACGATATGCTGCGGGCAGTGGTTTTAAGCGACGGTAGCCAACAGGTCTTGCCATCCGTTCCCCCTTACGAAATTGCCGTTACCGACCTACGAGATGCCAATGAAACCGCCATTTCATCGCATATCCAAGCCATCCGCGATCGCCTCTCTCATCAAGTCCTACCCCTCGATCGCTGGCCGCAATTTGAGATTATCGCCACTCAATTTGGCGATCGCCATTTTCGCCTGCATTTGAGTTTGGATGGTTGGTGTACCGACTTTTGGAGTACCTTGAAACTCTTTCAAGACCTCTCTCATTTCTACAACGAAAGCGATGGACAACTTCCACCCTTAGATTTGTCCTTCCGGGATTACGTCCTAGGAACTCGCACCCTCCAAGAAACTCCTCGCTATCAAAGAGATTTGACCTATTGGCGCGATCGCCTAGCCGATCTGCCCCCCGCCCCGGATTTACCTCTTGCTCAAAATCCTGGCAGTATTGCCCAGCCTCGCTTCCAACGCCTCCAAGCCGTTCTCGATGCCCAAAGATGGCAAACTTTAAAACAGCAAGCAGCACGTCGAAATTTGACCCCCACGGGGTTACTCCTCGCTACCTACGCAGAAGTGCTATCCCAATGGAGTAAATCTCCTCGCTTTACCCTCAATGTTCCTTCCTTCAACCGCTTGCCCTTCCACCCGCAAATTCAGGAAATTATTGGCGAATGCGCCTCATTTATTCTCCTAGAAGTCAATTGCTCTACCGACGAGCCTTTTGCTGTCCGCGCTCGACGCTTGCAGGAACAATTGTGGCAAGATTTAGAACATGGGGCAGTGAGTGGGGTTCGCATTTTGCGAGAGTGGGTAGAAGCACAACACCACTCGGCCGAACTCGCAGCAATGCCGATCGTGTTTACCCACGGACCGCAACAAAGTGAAACCAATCCCACCGCGATCGCCTTCCTCGAACAACAAACCGAAACTGTTTACAGCATTTCTCAGACTCCGCAAGTCTGGCTAGATTATCAGTATTATGTCCGCTCAGATGGTTCTCTAGATTTTAACTGGGATTATGTTGAGGGACTTTTTCCTCCCGGCACGATCGAAGATATGTTCGAGACTTATCAGCATCTTCTCGCTCGCTTGGCTGACAAAGAGGAGACTTGGCAGCAAAAACAATTGCACCTCGTTCCTGTCGCTCAATTGGCGCAACGGACAAATATTAATGCTACCAACACGAACGCGCCCGAAGGTTTGCTGCATCAGTTCTTTAGCGATCGCGCCCGCCAACAACCTCAACATCCGGCTATTATTACCTACGAAAACACTCTTTCTTATGAAGAAGTGTCTCGCCGCGCCCGTCGCTTGAGTGTAGATTTGCGTCAGTTAGAAGTACGTCCCAACCAACTTGTTGCTGTAGTTATGGAGAAAGGCTGGGAACAAATTGTCGCTGTCTTAGCTATTCTCGCTGCGGGTGCTGCTTACGTTCCTATTGCTCCAACTTGGCCCGAATGCCGCCAAAAAAAGATTCTCGATCGCGCAGGCGTTAAAATCGCTCTGACTCAATCTCACTTGCAAGAACGCCTCTCTGTCTTTACTGAGGTGCAATGGCTATTGGTGGATAAGGGAGAATTAGCTGAGGATCTGCTCGATTCCTCAGAAGCACTACAGCAACAAGACGATTTAGCTTATGTCATTTATACTTCAGGATCTACGGGAGAACCGAAAGGCGTGGCGATCGACCATCGCGGTGCTGTCAATACCATCGTTGACATTAATCGACGCTTTAACGTTACTTCTGGCGATCGCCAAGTGTCTCCGAAGGAGAATCGCGTTTTTGCCCTCTCTGCTCTCACTTTTGACTTGTCAGTTTACGATATTTTTGGCGTGTTGGCTGCGGGAGGAACTCTCATCATCCCCAAGGCTAGACATACGAAAGACCCCGCTCATTGGTTGGAGTTAATCCAGCGAGAAAGGGTAACAATTTGGAATACCGTTCCCGCACTGATGGAAATGCTCGTTGAATATGCGAGCAAGGAAAGCGATTCCGCCCTCGAATCTCTGCGTTTGGCACTTTTGAGCGGCGATTGGATTCCCTTGAGTTTGCCCGATCGCCTCCGTTCCCTTGTCCCAGAAGTACAGATTGTTAGTTTGGGCGGGGCGACTGAGGCTTCGATTTGGTCGATTTTTTATCCGATTGAAACTGTCGATCCCCAATGGAAAAGCATTCCTTACGGTAAGCCCTTGACAAATCAGCAATTTCATGTATTGAATGAAGCTCTCGAACCCGTACCCGTTTGGGTTCCCGGACAATTATATATCGGCGGGATCGGTTTGGCACAAGGATACTGGGGCGATCGCGAAAAAACCGAGGCGAGTTTTATCATTCATCGCACCACTGGAGAGCGCTTGTACCGGACGGGAGATTTAGGGAGCTACCTTCCCGATGGCAATATCGAGTTTCTCGGACGGGAAGACAATCTCGTGAAATTGCAAGGATATCGGCTCGAATTGGGAGAAATTGAGGTAGCACTGCGGCAGCATCCGGGGGTTCGGGATGCTTTAGTCATGGTCAAAGAGAACGTCAAGCATCAGCTTGTAGCCTGCGTGATTTGCGAATCCTCTCTAGAGGGGAGTTTGTTTAATATTGGCGATCGGGACGAGTCGGAAATCGAGAAGTTATGGAAAGCGCTTTTAACAGCCTGCGATCGCGAAACTAACCAAATTTTATCCGAATTCGAGATAGATGCGATCTCCAGCACCCAAGGAGGATTGGAAGAATTGAGTGTTGCTTACATGAAGCGTACATTAAGAGATTTAGGCGTTTATATCCAACCTGGAGAAAGCCATTCTAGCAACGAAATTATGCACCAATGTCGCATTCTCCCACTTTACGACAAAACCATCCGCCAGTGGTTGAGCGTCCTTGAAGATCGAGGAGACTTAATCCCGGAGGAAGGAGATCGCTGGATGAGTCCTCAACCCTTAAACACCGATAACCTGCAACAATTATGGCAAGATGCGAAGCGACTGACAGACCCAATCGCCTGCGGACTCCTTTCCTATTTACAACGTAGTGGGGACAATCACATCCCCATTTTGCAAGGAGAAAAAAATCCTCTGGATCTCCTCTTTGTCAAAGGGAGTCGAGAGACTGCTGAAAGTGCTTATGAAAGTTCTCCTTCCGCCCGCTATTCTAACAGCTTGGTGAAAGCGGCGATCGCGGAATTAGTCCGTACTTGGTCGCCAGATCGACCCCTACGAATTCTAGAAATTGGGGCGGGAATTGGCGCAACGACAGCTTCTGTGTTACCCGAATTACCCGCAAAAAATACCAGTTACACCTATACCGATATTTCCCAATTTTTCCTCAACCAAGGACGGAAAAAATTCACAAGCTATCCCTTTGTAGACTATCGACTCTTCGACATCAACCGGGCTCCCCAGGAACAAGGCTATCAATTGGGAAGTTTCGATCTGATCGTTGCCGTCAATGTCATTCACGTTGCGCGAGATTTAAACGTTACCTTACCTTACACGCGATCGCTCCTAACCGAAGGCGGATTTTTACTCTTAGTAGAATTAACCGAGTTTCGTCCCTCTCACATGACCACAATTGGTTTAACCGAAGGATTTAGCGACTATGAAGACGAACGCTTAAACGCCAATCTACCGACTTTATCGCCGCAACAGTGGTGCGATCGCCTCTCAAGCCAAGGATTTGAACAATGCGCGTTTTTCCCAGAAAAAGGATCGCCTTTGGAGATCTTGGGACAGCACCTCATTATCGCCCGAAGGGATGGGGAAAAACAGTTCAAACGCCAAGCACTACAGGCTTTTTTACAGGAACGGCTGCCAGATTATGCCATTCCTACCCATTATCTTCCCCTCGATCGCTGGCCCCTCACGACCAATGGCAAAATCGATCGTCAAAAGCTGATGACCCTCGAGGGAATCGATTCTCGCGAAACTCGAGAGATTGCACCGCCGAGTAACGAACTCGAACAAGCGATCGCCAATATTTGGCAAGCTATTTTAAACCTCGAACCTCCCCTTGACATCCAGCAAAACTTTTTTGACTTGGGGGGCAATTCTCTCGCGGCGGTGCAAGCTCGCGGTCAACTGGCAGAAACCTTACAACAGGATATCTCGGTTTTGACTTTATTTGAATATCCCACCATTGCATCTCTCGCCCGCTATATCGGCGAAACTCAAACGAACGATACTTTTATGCAAACCGTTCGCGATCGCGGCGATCTTCGCAAGCAAGCTGCTTTAAAAAGACGGCGAAAAAGCCGTCAAACCTAACAAACGATAATTTAATTCCCTTTCAGCAATTGTATTTAACCTTTCGCATTCGGATCGC
>NZ_JAAHBQ010000135.1 GCF_020144665.1 Oscillatoria salina IIICB1
TGGGAGGGGTGAGTTGACTCATAATGTTCCCATCTAGAATCTTTGATTTAGCGATGAGAGGATGTCAACAGATATAATGGATTCACTGCTACTGGCGCAAGCGCTGAAGATGAGATTATGCCACCAACGATGAATGCAAGCTTGCAGTATCCTCTATTCGGTCCGGAAATTCAATGCCCTCATTGTCGTCAGACAATTCCCGCTTTGACACTGACAGATACTTATTTGTGTCCCCGTCACGGCGCTTTTGAAGCAGACCCCAAAACTGGCGAACTAATTCATCTACAGTCTGGTCGTCACTGGCGTAGGTGGGAGGGTGAATGGTTCCGACAGCATACTCATCCGGATGGCATTCGCTTTGAAATTCACGAACAGCTAGATCGACTTTATACCCAAGGCTATCGGGCGACGAGAGTAATTATTGCTAGTCGCTATCGAGATTTAGTTAGTGCTTATTTAGAACGCAGTTCTCCTTGGCGAGGTGGTAATTCAGATTCTCCTTCGCCGCGACTTTATGGTTTACCTGTGGAATTTAGCCCAGATCCGCCAGAAGATCCGCGCTGGGAAGTGATTAATTTCGATCTCGAAAAAGAACCGGGCGTTCCGGTACGTTATCCTTATTTTCGTTTGTTTGAGTGATGCACCATGCTTCGATCCGCACGGCGAATATTCATCGGGCGATCGCTTTCTACGAACAACTCGGTTTCACACTTAGCGATCGCTTTACTACTGGTTATACTCTCGCTTGCTGGCTGGAAGGGCTTGATGGGCGTATCGAGTTGATTCAAATTCCCGAACCGTCACCCCCTCCCGATGCTTTTCATGACGAACATTATGTCGGTTATTATCATCTTTCTTTTGACTTGACAAATAAGATAAATTGTGATATAGCAGATTGGTTAGATAATTTAAAGCAAAAGTTTCAGTTAGCCGCAGAAACAAATCCCCAGTTGTCACCGTTAAAAGTATTATTAGAACCTCACCAGCAAACGATCGGCGAAACTGTCTACGAAGTTACTTTTATCGCCGATAGTGATGGCTTACCCTTAGAATTTCTGCGGGTGATGAAGAGTGAGGAAAAAACTAAGATTGTGTTAACTTAAAAAAAAGCGGTGGAGTAATTCTAACTATGAACGTGCAACTAGCAAAAAATCCTCAGAAACGAGTCGTTTTTGCACCCCAAACAAATACTAGCTTAAGATCGGGTTCAGTTCTCAAAGTTGAGTTAAACGAAGATGAAAAGGTAGAGTGGCAATGGACATATTTACCTGATGGTGAAAGTTTTATCAGTGGTTACAAAATAATTAAAGATAAGTAATAGTTGTTTAACCATTACTTAAATTGAAAAATTTTCTGTTTGTAGTGAGGGCTTTAGCCCTTTTTTAATTTTAAATTGATTCACCGCGCGATCGCCAAACGACAATGACAGCCTTAACTCTTAATTTACATCCAGTCATCGACTTAACTGACGAACAATTCTTTCAATTATGTCAGAATAATCGAGATTTGCGACTTGAGCGCACTGCTGAGGGAGAATTAATTATTATGCCACCGACAGGATGGGTAAGCGGAAACCAAAATAGTAAATTAACACAACGTTTAGCCAATTGGACAGATGCAAATGGAACAGGATTAGCCTTTGACTCTTCCACAGGTTTTCGACTTCCTAATGGCGCAAATCGTTCTCCTGATGCAGCTTGGGTAAAAAAGTCACGAATAGAAGCTTTAAACCCAGATCCCAACCGATTTTTACCGCTCGCTCCTGATTTTATCATCGAATTGCGATCTGCGAGCGATCGCCTAGAGACATTGCGAAGTAAAATGCAAGAATACATCGATTGTGGCGTAAGTTTAGGCTGGTTGATCGATCCTGAAAACCAACAAGTAGAAATTTACCGTCAAGGAAAAGAAGTGGAGATTTTGCAGTCTCCTACTAGCTTATCAGGAGAAGACGCACTACCGGGATTTGTCCTCAATTTAAGCCAAATTTTGTCCTAAAATCTTGTTAGAGCGAGGAATTTGAGCAAATTTATCTAGATTGCGATCGCGATCGCTAGAGAAGGGTAGTTGCGATCGCGATAACAGTTGAGTAGATTCACACTCCGGAATAGCTTGAGATCGCTCAGAATTTAGTTTAAATAAGTCAGACTAAGAATGTCAAGCCACTTCTTGTTAGGAAAATTTAATCAGAAGTGAGTTACCAGAATTGTATTTAAGCTTTGTGAGGCGATTATTATGTTAGGTTTATTTGTTAGTTTAGCCCTTGCGATCGTGGGAATTTACGTCAGCCTCAACGTGACTGACGAGATTGAATCGATTTTAGCGATCGTTATCGCGGTAATCTGCTTATTTCTCAGCTTAGTCTTCTTACCTCTACCCCTAAAAGGAGCGATCGCGATAATTTTATTAATTAGCGCCAAATCCTCCTTGTCCATCTTCAGCAAATCTTAGACTTGGAATGGGGGCGATAGTGCGATCGCTATGCCAAAAATTTTCTCTCTACCTATTGCATAATTGAGGATTTTTGTCTATACTGTATATAGTGGAAAAGGTGCGCTCATATAGACCCCTTTTCGAGAAATTAGTTAAGTCTCCCCAAATTTAACGGCTAGTTTCTCGTTGCTGAATCAATAATTTCGCTAATTCACAAAATCCCTCACATTCAGCTAAACTCGTCACGTAGGTAGGTAAGTAATTTAATTGCTTAGTGTAGTGGAGTAAATTAGCCACACCAACAGAAAAGTCAAATTTACCAGCATCGAACATCGTTTCGTCATTCGGACTATCACCAACAGTCATAACTTGTTCGGTGGGAATTTCGGGGAAATGTTGTCTTAATACTTGTTGTAGCCCAGTTGCCTTATCTTGTTGCAGTGGTTTAAGGTGACATTGGACATTACTGTAAGTAAAACCCCACCCTTGCTGGTGACAAATTTTGCTGATAGTTTCTAATTCTTCTATGGTTAATCCTGCAACATCGAAAGTCAAGTCAGTCATGCGGAAGCGGTTATCTGCTGACTCGCGTAGCTGAGGAAACTTACTCGTAAGGTATTGGAAAGTTTGCTGTAATTTGCGACGATGTTCGTCAATAGATCCGAGAGAAATGAGAATTTCGGGAGTATCTTGTTTACTAGGATAATATAGTCCGCCATTTTCCGCGATCGCACCCACTACCGGAAGATACGTTTTCAAACCACTTACCCATCCCGCAGATCTTCCCGTAATCAGCAGCACTTTTATTTTAGCTTGGGCTAGCTGCTCTAAAGCCAACAAAAATTGAGATGTAAATTTACCCTTTTGAGTCAATGTACCATCCATGTCAGTCGCGACGAGACTGATATTTTTTAGTTTGTTTGTGGTTAAGGTTTCGGAAATTGGGGTGAGTGACATGGTTGGGTTTCTTGGGAAGTCGCGAAGGTAAAATATCCTCACTTATCTCGTTGATTGGAGTTTCTTGCTCCTACCTATCTATTTTACTGGCTTGGGTAGTTTTTCGGTAGTCTTTAGATAAGTTAGTTTGTTTGAGTTTCTCGCAAAGTCGCAAAGTCGCTAAGGTAAGATATCCTTCTTTCTTGATTTGCTTGGAGTT
>NZ_JAAHBQ010000136.1 GCF_020144665.1 Oscillatoria salina IIICB1
GAATAGCGTCTTCAAAATCTGTTGATTCTAAAAAGGCGATAATTGCTTGAGGTACGGAACCTTGACAGGAAATATCAAATTGATAGTTTGGTCTAATTTCGTCTAATTTTTGACTCAATTTATAGCCGAAATTATTTTCAAGATAAGTTTTAATTTCTGGTTTGGTTTTGCCTTGACGACTGAGAAAAATAGCCGCAGAAGTTGCTTGTGCGCCTTTAATTCCTTCGGGATGATTGTGAGTTATTGCGGCACTTTTTTGCGCTTCTAATAAGACGGTTTCGAGGTTATCAAAGGCAAATCCTACTGGAGAAACGCGCATGGCACTACCATTTCCCCAACTATTATAAGGTTCATTGCTGTTAGATTTTCCCCACAGGTGAAAGTTTTTTCCGTAACCTGCATGAGGGTAAAGATGATAGTATTTTTTGATAGTTTTGGTATAATCTCCGTTGGTGAGAATAACATCAGCAACTGCAACGGTAAGCACTGTGTCATCAGTAAAGCAAGATTCGGGATTAAATAAAGGAAATACTTTACTTTTTCGGTTATTTGCTTCATAGATGGAACCGATGATGTCTCCTGCGATCGCGCCTAACATCTCATTCTCCTTTGGTTATATAGAGACGTTGTGTCCAACGTCTCTACTGTGGGTGGTATCGCCTCTTTTTACTTACTTGTAGCAAGTTCTGCGGGAAGATACTTATCTATCACCTTACGAAACTCACTTTTTTGCTTCACGCCCCGCAGTTGCTCTAAAATCTCCTTATCCTTAAAGAATTGTACGGTCGGCGTTCCCGTAACCATCGCATTTTCAGCAATTTCTGGTTCCGCTTCGATGTCTACTTCGACAAAATGAATTTTACCGTCGTACTCATCGACAACACCATCGAGAATTGGTTTGAGAGTGTGACAAGGACCGCAGTTAGGGGAAACATACTTCACAACAATTACGCGATCGCTATCGTGGAATAATTTTCTTAAAGCGTAACCGCCGTAATGTTTGGTTTGGTTAATATCGAAGGTTTCTTCGGTATCTGCAACGGGTTTAGCTTCTGCTTCTTCTTTCTTCTCTACCTGCTGCGCTTCGGTATCTTGATGATATTCTGTAATCAAGTTGTGTTCAGACAGCCAACGTTCTGCTAACATTGCCCCCATACAACCAGTACCAGCCGCAGTAACGGCTTGACGAAATTCACGATCTTGTACGTCACCCGCAGCAAAAACACCTTCAACGTTAGTTTCGACTGAATTTGGTTTCGTAATAATATAACCAACCTCATCCAGTTCTAATTGTCCTTTAAATAAATTTGTATTTGGCTTGTGACCGATCGCGTAAAATAATCCTCGTACAGGTAAATCCGATTCCTCACCTGTTTGATTATTTTTCACGCGAACACCCTCCATGCGATTATCATTTCCATACACATCAACCGCTTCAGTGTGCCAGTGAACCGTAATTTTCGGATTATTCAACACCCGATCTTGCATCGTTTTACTCGCCCGCATTTCCCCGCTACGAACCAAAAGATGCACCTGAGATCCATACTTAGTTAAATATATAGACTCCTCAGCCGCCGAGTCACCACCACCAACAACCGCCAACTCTTGAGAGTGGAAAATTGGCGTAGCCCCATCACAAATCGCACAAGCCGAAATACCTCGACTCCAGAACTTATCTTCACAAGGTAAATTCAACCGCTTCGCCGTTGCACCCGTAGCAATCACAATACTATGAGTTTTAAACTCTCTTTCGGAGGAACGAACTGTAAACGGACGCTGAGACAAATCCACTTCTACAACATCTTCTGTATAACATTCCGTTCCCCAACGTTCTGCCTGCGCCTTCATGCGGTCCATCAACTTCGGTCCGGTGATTCCCTCTGGGAAACCAGGGAAATTCTCCACCTCAGTCGTCGTCATCAACTGTCCCCCAGGTAAACCGCCAGCTTGGAACCCTTCAAACATCACAGGTTTCAAATTCGCCCGCGCCGCATAAATCGCCGCCGTATAGCCCGCCGGACCCGAACCAATAATTACCAGATTTTCTACCTTGGAATTGTTCATAGTCTATACAAACTCATAACGACTTCACTTAAAAAGTAGTATAACACGATCTAGGGGCGATCGCTTACTCCCCTTTTATTCAAAAACCTCTCCCCCAGCCCCTCTCCTGGTAGGAGAGGGGAGAATTTTGAGTGTGTGAAAACTCTTCTTACTCCCCCTTCCCTCGC
>NZ_JAAHBQ010000137.1 GCF_020144665.1 Oscillatoria salina IIICB1
TCTCTTCCCTCTTTTTTTTTGGGTGCGATTCAGCCAGTGTCATCCTGAGCAAAGCCAAGAATCTCTCCAACGCCTACTTTTACCCCGACACCGTAGAGTGCGGGGCTTAAGCGCGTCAAGCTAATTTTGACGATACAGACTTGTCTAGGCTTGCTATCCTGTAGACAGTAGCTTGCTATCCTGTAGACAATTAGCTTATAATTCCTCTCCTAAGTTATATGAACGAACAATCTAAACGCATTTGTATATTAGGTGGCGGTTTTGGCGGTTTGTATACTGCTCTGCGCTTAAATGAGTTACCTTGGGAACCAGCAAAGAAACCGGAAATTGTCCTGATCGATAAAAGCGATCGCTTTTTATTTTCCCCTCTTTTGTACGAATTAGTCACTGGAGAGTTGCAAACTTGGGAAATTGCACCGCCGTTTGCAGAAATTCTGGCTGATACTGATATTTGCTTCCAGCGCGCTTACGTGACGGGAATCGACGTGCCAAGCAAGGGGATAGAATTGGAAAATAGCCCGGATTTGCCTTTTGATAAACTGGCGATCGCGATGGGTGGTAAGACTCCTTTAGATATTGTGCCGGGAGCGGTAGAATATGCTATCCCCTTCCGTAGTTTAGCCGACGCTTATCGCCTGGACGAACAACTGCGGCTGCTAGAAAATTCCGAGCGCGATAAAATTCGCGTAGCGATCGCGGGTGGCGGTTATAGTGGCGTAGAATTGGCTTGTAAACTTGCCGATCGACTCGGATCTCGCGGGAGAATTCGTTTGATCGAACGCAGTGATGATATTCTCTACACCTCAACTGAGTTTAATCGCGAAGCTGCAAAGAAAGCCTTGCTAGCACGAAAGGTTTGGATCGATACGGAAACTACAATTGAGTCAATTACTTCCGAAACCCTCTCTTTACTTTACAAAGGACAAATAGACACAATTCCAGTAGATCTTGTACTTTGGACAATCGGAACAAAAGTCTCGGAGCTTATTCAAGCACTTCCTCTCAAGCACAACCAACAAGGAAGATTAACCGTAACTCCCACTCTCCAAACAGTAGATAACGAAGATATCTATGCTTTAGGAGACTTAGCCGACTGTCAGGATGCCAGTGGTCAACAAGTACCCGCAACTGCCCAATCTGCCCTACAACAATCAGATTACTGCGCTTGGAACATTTGGGCAAGTATGACCGGACGACCATTACTTCCCTTGCGCTATCAGCAGTTAGGAGAGATGATGACATTAGGAACCGATAATGCCACTCTTAGCAGTCTCGGTTGGAAATTCGACGGAAATCTGGCTTATTTAGCAAGGCGTTTGGTTTATTTGTACAGAATGCCAACCTGGAAGCATCAATTAACTGTCGGATTGAATTGGATTACTCAACCTATAGTAGAGTTACTTTCGTAGTTGCTGTCAACATCGATGGAACAACCGAAAGTCATATTTTTGGATGCCGTGGGAACTTTGTTTGGCGTGAGGGGAAGTATTGGTAAAATATATGCCGAGCTTGCCAGTCAGTTTGGAGTCGAAGTTACTGCCGAACAAGTAAATCCAGCTTTTTATGCTAGCTTTAAAGCTTCACCGCCACCAGTAGATCGACAAGTTCATTTTATCGAAATTATCGATGTAGAGTATGAATGGTGGTACGCGATCGCTAGTGCTACTTTTCAACAACTCGGTATTCTCGATCGCTTTGAAGACTTCCCTGCCTTTTTCTCTCAACTTTACCAACACTTTGCTTCTGCTGCTCCCTGGTATGTCTATCCAGATGTCCTCCCAGCCCTCGAATATTGGCGTGGGAAAGGCATTGAATTAGGCGTGGTTTCTAATTTTGACTCCAGACTGTATCAAGTGTTAGAAACTCTTAAATTAGCTGACTTTTTTCGCAGCGTAACCATTTCCTTCGCTGTGGGTGCAGCTAAACCCAACCCCAAAATTTTTACGACAGCCCTAGCAAAGCATCAATGTTCGCCCGCACAAGCATGGCACATCGGCGATAGTTTAAAAGAGGATTATCATGGAGCAAAAGCTGTTGGGATGAAAGCTTTTTTAGTCGAACGACCAACTTTTGTTTTGAGAGGATGAGGTTGGGGAGGGGGAAGACAAGGGGGATAAACTGCTAGCTAATTGAACTGGTACTGATAAATGTGGCTACGTGATATAAGGGGGAAAAAGCCTTGGACGCGAATCAACAACAAAAGATTTTAGGCTATTTTATTGAAGAAGCGAAAGAACACCTAGAAACTCTCGAACAAGGGATACTGGATCTCTCTTCGCTGGTAGAAGATCCTGAAAGAGTAGATGATATGTTTCGTGCTGCCCACTCAATTAAAGGTGGAGGTGCGATGTTGGGTTATAGTACAATTCAAAAGACAGCCCATCGCTTAGAAGATGCCCTCAAAGTTCTTAAAGAGCAAAAAATTTCGGTTGATAAAAAACTAGAGACGTTATTTTTTAACGGCTATGATGCTTTAAAGGATTTGATTGACGAATTACAAAGTCCGTTTGGTTTGAGGGACGAAAAAGGTCAAGAAATTGTCGCCAATGCACAACCAAATTTTGTCGAGTTACAAAATCACCTGAATCAATTAGTTGGTGGTGAAGGTAAATTAGTATCCTTAGAACAAGATACTGTTACAGGAGTAATTCCCGAAATTGCTTCTCAAGGTAGAGAAATTTTAAAACAAATGTTGCAGTTGTTGAAAGGCAAATCTTCCTCGGAAAGTCGCCAAAAACTGCAAAAATTGTGCGATCGCTTGGCTAAACTAAATCAGGATGAGGAAAATTGGGTGAAGTTAACTCAAATTGCCAAAAAGGCGATCGCTAATCCCAAGCATTCTTATCGTACTCTGGCACCAGTAATTATTAAAGACTTGAAAATTGGCTGCGATCTTCTCCATTGTGGGAGATCCTCAGAAATTGCTGCTAGTCATAGTTTACAGCAACTAGCAACTACTAAATTACCTCAAGTTCTCATTCCTGTAGAACCAAAATCCGCAGCCAAAACGTTGCAAAATTCGTTTAATAAGCAACAGTTGGCTCAGTTAGTCCAGTTACTCGCAGCCAAAGGTTAAAATTAATCTAGTATCAGGCTCGATGGATTGAAATTGCTTGAGTCGCGATCGCTATTCAACGGTAAGATGAACTCATTACCGACATAATTAATCTTTATCTGTTGAATTTTTGGTCAGAGGACTTACCTTGTTACAATTAGTGTATTACTTTTTCGAGATCGTCGAGCCTGTTTTAGTACCTATCTGCTTTGTCTTCGCTTGGGTCTTGGTGGTAGTTTTCTCTTGGACGATAATTATGGCAACTCGCGATACAATAGCGAAAGCGAAACAAATGCACGAAATTCCTTGTACTAAATGTCAGTTTTTTACTAACGATCGCCATCTTAAGTGTACGGTACAACCGAAAATTGCCAATACCGAACAAGCAATTGAATGTAGTGACTATCGTCAAATTAAAAATCCTTTTGCCAGTTTCTAACTCGTAAAAACTACTCCGCGATCTGCGATCTCCTTAATCTTAACCTTAACCAAATCGTGTTCATTAGAAAACTTAACAATTGTCCAGAATTTATTGCTGGTGACGGTACAATC
>NZ_JAAHBQ010000138.1 GCF_020144665.1 Oscillatoria salina IIICB1
CACTGGCTGCTAGTTAGATGATTTTCCCTAAATACTAATTGTGGTCGCATTTGAAGCGCGTAGGCGAAGCCCCTCGAAGAAATCGCGACTATTTGGTTTACTGTTGGTTCTTTTTCATTGTTTGTAGTTGCTGCCAGAGAAATTCTACTTCTGCCTGCAAGTGTAAATATTTTATCTGTTGGTCGGTTTGATAGATGGACTTCATCATTTTTTCCATCGCTTGGCGATCTTTGGTTGGTACTGGGCGAGAAATTGTAGATGTAGACATTGACATTCTCCCTAATTGATGTTCATTATCTCTGCTTGCTGATACCAGTCTGTAATTGTATCTGAGAAAAGCGACTTCGGTGGTATCAAGATTTTTTATGAATTGGCGAGTGGGGACTGGGGACTGGGTTTACCTTATCAGTGAATGCGTACGGTGCATTTACCAGTTACCAGTTTATCCTCCTTGTCTTTCCCCTCCTCCTAATCCCCAGTCTCTAATCGTGGGTGCTAATTTTAAGCGAGCAAAATAATCTTTCAGATCGGTGGCGACTTGTCCGGATAAAAGGAAACAGCCGATGATGTTGGGAATTGCCATTGCGAGAAGCATCATGTCGCTGAAGTCGATTATCGATCCGAGGTTGGCGATCGCGCCGAGAAAGAGGAAACTTAGAAACATCAGTTTGAAGACGATTAGGTTACGCTCTCCAAACAAATATACCCAAGCTTTTTCGCCAAAGTAACTATGGGCAATAACTGTACCAAAGGCGAAGGAAAAGACAACCACGGCTAAAATCAAGGGAAACCAACTGACGACTTGTTCAAAAGCGGCTGCGGTGATTTCGATTCCGTTTAAGCTTTCTGAACTACCGTAAACTCCTGAAAGCAAAATTACCATTGCGGTACAGTTACAAATGATTACGGTGTCGATGAATGGTTCAATTGAGGCAACAATTCCTTCTCGAATTGGTTCGTCGGTACGAGTTGCTGAATGGGCGATCGCGGTTAATCCTAAACCTGCTCCGTTGGAAAAGGTACTGCGACGTATTGCTTGTACAATTACGCCTATTACACCTCCACCTACTGCTTGAGGTGAAAATGCTTCTTGGATAATCTGACTCACGACGCTAGGAATAAGGTTGAGATGCAGGCAAATAATCGAGAAACAACTGAGGATGTAGACTATTACCATTAAGGGTAATAGACGGCTGGTAACTGCGGCGATACGTTGAATACCGCCGATAATCACTAATCCGACTAAAAAGGCGATCGCGATTCCATACAACCAGTCATAGTTTTGCAACCCAGGAATCAGATAAGAAATAGCCGCGAAGGATTGATTTGCCTGAAACATATTTCCGCTACCAAAACAAGCGAAAATTGCGAAAATCGCTAACAAGATTGCTAATCCTCTTCCTCCGCCTGCTAGTCCCTTTTCTGCTAATCCTTGACTCAGGTAGTACATTGGACCACCTGCAACTGTGCCATCTGGGTTGACAGAACGATATTTTTGTGCTAATACACATTCAATAAATTTCATCGACATTCCCAAGATGGCGGCTAAAGTCATCCAAAATACAGTACCAGCACCGCCGAATTGAATAGCGATCGCTACTCCGGCAATATTCCCTAAGCCCACGCTTCCTGATAAAGCAGTAGTAAACCCTTGAAAATGCGAGACTTCCCCGGATTTTTCTGGACGATCGTATTTCCCAGAAAGTACCTCCACTGCGTGTTTCATCCCCCGCAGGTTAATGAAACTCAAGCGCAAGGTAAAGAAAATACCTCCACCAATCATCCACAAAACGATGAAGGGTATGCCCCCAACCTCAAAGAAAAATACTTGCTCGATCGCCGCGACAATTGCCGCAAAAATTCGATCTACTTTCGAGAGTATGTCAGTAGAGCTATTTACTACTACAGTTGGCTCCCGAACTGACACTGTTGATAAAATCGCTAATGTTTTCCTTAGCAATGGCAAAATTGTTAAACTTGATTTAATTATCTTTTAAATTTATATACAATATCTTGCTCCCTCTGGCAAGTTGTGATACCAATCGCTAGTAACCAATTAAGAAAGCGCATTCTCAGGCGGAGAAGACTGAACTTCAGTTATCATCATCGTAAAGTAGATGAAATAGATAACAAAGTTGATGGTTACACTTAAAGGCTATCGCATAAACGACAAAATCTATGACGGAAACAAAACCCTAGTCTATCGTGGGATTAAAAAATCAAACCAGAAACCGATCGTCGTCAAACTATCCAAAAGCGAGTATCCCACCTTTTCCGAACTAGTAAAGTTCCGCAATCAGTACATCATTGCCAAAAACCTCAACCTGCCTGGGGTTATCTCCTTCATCAGCCTAGAAAAGTACCGCAATGGTTTTGCACTGATAATGGAAGACTTTGGTGGTATCTCCTTAAAAGAGTACGCCAATTCCAGAAACCTGAGCCTAGAAGAAATACTTAATATAACGATCGCGATCGCCAAAAGTTTAGAAGGACTTTATTCTCATCGGATCGTTCATAAAGATATCAAACCGTACAATATTTTAATTAATCCCCAAACTAAGCAAGTAAAACTAATAGACTTCAGCATCTCCTCTCTTTTACCCAAAGAAAATCAGGAAATTCAAAATCCTCACGTCCTAGAAGGAACTCTAAATTATATATCCCCCGAACAGACGGGACGAATGAACCGAGGTATTGATTATCGCACCGATTTCTATTCCCTAGGAGTAACCCTTTACGAACTACTAACCAACCGACTACCCTTCCAATCAAATGACCCAATGGAATTAGTTTACTGCCATCTGGCTAAACAACCAACTCCTCCCATTGAAGTCAATCCAACCATTCCCCAAATGGTTAACGACATCATCATGAAATTGATGAACAAAACCCCGGAACAAAGATATCAAACTGCTTTTGGAATCCGCTCCGACTTAGAAAAATGTTTAGAAAGATGGCAAACAAACGGTCAAATTGCCCCATTTCTCTTAGGACAAAGAGACATTTCAGACCACTTTTTTATTCCCGAAAAACTCTACGGTAGAGAAACAGAAGTTTTCACCTTGCTAGCCGCTTTTGACCGAATCAGTCAGGGAACCACCGAAATGATGCTAGTAGCAGGCTTTTCGGGAATTGGGAAAACAGCCGTAGTTAATGAAGTCCACAAACCCATTGTTCGCCAACGCGGTTACTTTATTTCCGGTAAATTCGATCGATTTAAAAAGAATACTCCTTTTTCTGCCTTAGTGCAAGCATTCCAGAATTTAATGCGGCAGTTACTAACAGAAAGTAACTCATCTCTAGCGGAATGGAAAACCAAAATCTTATCAGCACTAGGAGAAAACGGACAAGTAATTATCGATGTTATTCCCGAACTAGAAACAATCATCGGCAAACAGCCAGAAGTCCCAGAACTCCCCCCTACCTCTGCCCAAAATCGTTTCAATATCCTATTTGAAAAATTCATTCAAGTATTTGCCACCAAAGAACATCCCCTAATTATTTTCTTAGATGACTTACAATGGGCTGATTCCGCCTCATTAAAATTAATTAAACTATTAATGACCGGAGCAAAAATCGGCTACTTTTTACTTTTAGGAGCCTATCGCGATTGCGAAGTTAATCCAAGTCATCCCCTGATATTAACATTAAATGAAATCCGGTCAAATCACGCCACAATTAATCAAATAACCCTCGCACCATTAAATGTATCCGATCTAAATCGTTTGATTGCCGACACCTTAAATTGTCCTTCCGAAAGATCCTTACCCTTAACTGAATTAGTGCATCAGAAAACTAATGGCAACCCCTTTTTCACTAATCAGTTTCTTAAATTTCTACATCAAGATGGCATAATTTCTTTTGATTTTAATTCTCGATCCTGGCAGTGTGACATTGCCCGTGTCAAGTCATTAGCAGCCAGCAATGACGTAGTTGAATTTATGGCTGCCCAATTGCAAAAATTACCAGAAAAGACTCAAGAAGTTTTAAAACTAGCAGCTTGTATTGGCAATCAATTTGACTTAGATAAGCTAGCAATTGTTTCTGAAAAATCTCAGGCAGAAACAGCAACAGATTTGTGGTTAGGATTACAAGAAGGTTTAGTATTACCCCAAAATGAAATTTACAAATTCTTCCAGGATGAGCAATCATTCAGTAGTCAGTCAGCCATCACCAACGAACTGAAAAAAATAACAATTTCTTACAAATTTCTGCACGACCGAGTCCAGCAAGCCGCTTATTTTCTAATTCCCGAAGAACAAAAAAAGTCCATACACCTGAAAATTGGACGACTACTTTTGAGAAATATTCCTCTAGAATCACGAGAAGAAAATATTTTTGAAATTGTTAACCAGTTGAACACGAGCATCAGTCTTATCATTCATCAAGATGAACGAGATGAACTAGCACAACTAAATTTAATTGCGGGTAAAAAAGCATTAGCGGCAACAGCTTATGCTGCTGCTGTTAAGTATTTAAACACAGGAATAGAGCTTTTAGCCCCTGATAGCTGGAATAATCAATATCATCTCACACTAGCCTTATATGAAAAAGCTGCTGAAGCAGCTTATCTCAGCACTGATTTTGCCCAGATGGAGCAATTAGCTGACATAGCGCTCGACCGTGCAAAATCGCTTTTGGACAAAATAAAAACCTATGAAATCAAAATTCAAGCTTATACAGTACAAAACCAACTTTTAAAAGCAGTGCAGACAGCTTTATCAGTAGTTAAACTGTTAGGAATTAACTTTCCCAAAAAAACAAGTAATTTGAAGATTTTGCTGGGCATGCTGGGAACAAAGTTAACTTTAGCTCGGAAAAGTCCAGCCGATTTCATTAATTTACCCAGGATGAGCGAGCCATTACATTTAGCAAGAATGCAAATTCTCTTAAGCGTCCATTCTGCTGCTTATATAAGCGCTCCTCAATTGTATCCGTTGATTATATTTAAACAACTAAAACTCTCAGTTAAATACGGTAACACTTCTGGCTCTGTAGTTGTTTATGCTACTTATGGGCTAATACTTTGTGGCATAGTCGGAGACATTGAAACTGGTTATAAATTTGGGCAGCTAGCATTAAATTTGTTAGAACGTTTAAATGCCAAAGAAGTCAAAACTAAAACCTTATTTCATGTCTATAATTTTATCTTTCATTGGAAAGATCATGCCAAGGAAGGAGTAACACCTTTATTGGATGCTTATTGCAATGGACTGGAAACAGGAGATTTAGACTTTTCTGCTTATTCAATTCACCAATACTGTTTTCGTTTATATGCTATCGGTAAAGAACTAACCGAACTTGCCAAAGAAATGGCGACTTACAACGATGCAATAGTTAAACTCAAACAAGAAACTGCCCTTAATTACAATAAAATTTATCATCAAGCAGTTTTAAATTTAATTGGCAACTCAGAAAACCCTTGTATTTTAAACGGCGAAGTGTATGACGAACAGAGAATGCTGCCAATTCATCTGTCCGCTAATGACCAAATTGCTGCTTACAATTTATATTTCAATAAACTTATCCTCTGCTATTTATTTGCCGATTATGTACAAGCAATTGAAAGCGCCGAAAAAGCTGAAAAAAATCTAGAAGCGGTGGTAGGTTCACCTTTTGTTCCTCTATTTTATTTTTACGATTCTTTATCTCGACTGGGGTTATATCTAAACAGGACAAAACTAGAGCAAAAACAACTGCTCGCTAAGGTGCAAGCTAATCAGAAAAAAATGCGGAAATGGGCAAAATTTGCCCCGATGAATTACCTGCATAAGTTTTATTTAGTAGAGGCAGAACGCTATCGAATTTTTGGTCAAAATCTCAAAGCAATGGACTGTTACAAACGTGCTATTGCTGAATCTCAAAAACATGAGTACGTCAATGAAGAAGCTTTAGCTCAAGAATTAGCAGCTAAATTTTATCTTGCTTGGGGTTTCCAACCAATTGCTCAAACTTATTTAATTAATGCTTATTACGCTTATGCTCGTTGGGGAGCAAAAGCTAAATTGAAGGATTTAGAAAAACGTTATCCTCAATTACTGACTCCTATAGTTAACCGCGAGACTAACTTAGATACCAGGGAGACTCTTTTCGAGACGATAAAAGGAACTGTTACTTCTAGTAGTAATAATAGTTCGGTAGTTTTTGACTTAGCCACAGTAATGAAAGCCTCGCAAGCTATCTCTGGGGAAATTGTCTTCGAGCAATTGTTAAAACAGGTGATGAAAGCGGCGATTGAAAATGCCGGCGCCCAAAAGGGTTTTCTCATCCTAGAAAAAAACGAAAATTGGGTAATAGAAGCAGCAATGGAGTCCGAGGAGATTACTATTTTACAATCGATTCCGGTAGATTCTCTAGAGCCGGCAACTAATATTCCTCGGCTCTCAACAGCGATTGTTAACTATGTGGCTCGCAGCCACGAAAATGTGGTCTTGAATAATGCCACGGATGAAGGACAATTTACTCGCGATGCTTATATTATCGCCACTCAACCGAAATCAATTCTCTGCATTTCTCTTCTCAATCAAGGGAAATTAGCTGGGATTCTTTACTTAGAAAATAATTTAGCTATTGGTGCATTTACTCCGGAACGAGTCGAAACTTTAAAAATTATTGCGGCTCAAGCTGCTATTTCGATAAAAAATGCCTATCTCTACGAACAATTAGAAGATTATAACCGAACTTTAGAGCAAAAAGTGGCAGAACGCACTCAAGAATTATTGCACACTGTCGAAATTCTTAAAGCTACCCAATCAGAATTAGTCATCGAAAATTCTCTGCTCAGAAGTGCCGAAGAACCTTCAAGTTATAATTACCAAGTAGGGGGAAGTTTGCCGCTCGATGCACCTACTTATGTGGTACGCTCGGCAGACAGACATTTATATAAAGCTTTAAGATTGGGGCAGCTTTGTTATATCTTGAATACTAGACAAATGGGGAAGTCTAGCTTGTGCGTTCAAATTCTGAAAAAAATGCAAGCAGAAGGGTTTGCTTGTACGGCGATCGATATTTCTGTAATTAGCAGTCCAGAGACAAGTTTGGAGCAGTGGTATGCAGGTTTTACTTATCTTTTAGTTAGTGGTTTGAAATTGTCAAATAAAGTCAAGTTTCGTGGTTGGTGGCGAGAACATGAATTCTTGTCGCCGGCGCAGCGTTTATCAGAATTTATTAATGAAGTGTTGTTAAGGGTTATTGAGGAAAAAATTATTATTTTTATCGATGAGATCGATGGCGTACTCGATCTTCAGTTTGATAGTAGTGCATTTTTTAGTATTATCCGTACTTGTTATAACAAACGGGCTGATAGTTCCGACTATCAACGTTTAAATTTTGTTTTGTTAGGTGTGGCGACTCCTTCCCAATTGATTCAAGATAAAAACGGTACTCCTTTTAATGTCGGTCAAGCAATTCAATTGAAGGGTTTTCAAGTCCATGAAGCGCAACCTTTACTGCAAGGATTGACTAAACGAGTGAGTAATCCACAAACTTTATTGAAAGAGGTGATTGCTTGGACGGGGGGACAGCCTTTTTTGACTCAAAAGGTTTGTAAGTTGATTTGTAGTGCGGATTCGGCGATTCCGACGAATGAGGAAGCTACTTATGTCGAAGAGTTAGTGCGATCGCAAATTATCGAAAATTGGGAATCGCAAGACCAACCAGAACATTTGAGGACGATTCGCGATCGCTTACTCAGGGATAAGCAGCGTGCGCGAGAATTGCTCAAACTTTACCAACAAATTTTACATCAAGGACAGGTTATGGCGGTGAATAGTCCTGAAGAAACAGAATTGCTGATCTGTGGGTTAGTCGTTAAGCGAGAGGGTTATCTTCAAGTCAATAATCGTATTTATCAGATGGTTTTTGATCGACCTTGGGTCTTAAAGCATTTAAATGACAGCGAAGTTACTACTGAAGTTGGTGAATAAAATTTGTTTGGGGTAGGATTACCCAGCGCTTTTCGCAGAAACTTGATAGCAGAGAGGGAGAAATTTAAAAGCTTTTCGCAGCTTCGTCCAACTATAGCAAGTTATTGCTCATTGGTATATGATTTATGAGAGTATTTACACAAAATTTAGAAAACTTGGCAACATGGTACTAAGAGCAGATTGGCAAGAAATTAGCGATCGCATTTCTCAACTCATTGCCAGAGCATGGCTAGACTCGGATTTGAATGAAAGATTAATTGCTGACCCCAGAAGAACCCTTGAAGAGGAAGGAATTGAAATTCCCGAAGGCGTGGAAGTGAATATTGACCAATCTACTTATAATTGGAGTATTGGTTCGGAAGGGAGTAATGTAGTTTGGCGTATTCCCTTACCGCCAAAACCCGCAGATATTTCCGAAGAACAGCTATCAGCTTGGACGAGAGGCACGCTTGCCCCAGAAATTGAAGCGATGATCCCTGCCTGCTGTTAATTCCTCTGCTATATCTCTGTTTCAAGAAACAACATTGTTTCTCGAAACAGAGGTATAAAGAAGAGCAAAATTTATCAATGCAAGCGTTCTCAACTCATTGCTAGAGCATGGCTAGACTCTGAGTTAAAGGAACGATTAACTCTCGATGTGTTGTAGAAAACAAAAATCATGACTGCAAGTGAACTCACAGGTATAGATGCCAACCAAGTTATAGATGTGGCAGTTGTAGGAGGTGGAGTTTCAGGAACCTATCTTAGTTGGCGGTTAGCTACCTCCAAGAAGTACACAAAAGTGCATCTTTATGAATTGAGCGATCGCCTTGGCGGGCGGCTTTTATCAGTTCCCATGCCCGAAATGCCCCATGTCATCGCCGAATTTGGTGGCATGGGGTTTCTCGGTTGTCAAGAAATTGTTTCTCAATTAGTTACCCACTTAAACATTCCCACCAAACCCTTTCCTGTAGGCAGCCCTAACAACCTTTATTATTTAAGAGGCAAACATCTCTATCAAAGAGAAGAAGACCTCACCAACCAAACAAAAGTCCCCTACAATCTCCGCCAAGACGAACAAGGTATTCATCCCGCAGAACTGACAGCTAAAGCTTTTTTACAACTAATACCCGAACTAAAAAATATCCAACTAGGAGATCGAGCTAGCTTAGAAAAATGGCAGCACCTGCGGGAAACCTGGCAAGTAGACGGTCAATACCTCTACAATATGGCTCTTTGGGAATTATTACTCAAAACCCTCAGCCACGAAGCTTATAAATTTAGTGCCGATACCAACGGCTATTTCTTCTACTACGGTACTTGGAATGCTGCCCAAGCAATAGAAGTACAAATGGTTAACCCAGGTTTAGAAAATCGTAATGCCTGGAATGATGCCAAAACCCTGCAACAGGGATATCAACAATTACCAGAAACTTTAGCCGCCGAATTTCAAAAACACAACGGTCAAATTCACCGGCAACATCGCCTGATTAGTTTTGCACCCTATGGCAATTCCCAAAACCCCTTATTAAAGCTAACTTTTGAAGACAGAACCCAAAAACATCAGGTTACGGTATTTGCCAAACATCTCATTCTCGCCATGCCCAAACGCTCTCTAGAGTTGCTTGACCAAAATAACTTCTTTTTCCGCAATCCTCAATTGCGCCGCAATCTGCAAGCAGTAAGCACAAATCCAGCCTTCAAATTATTTCTCTGCTATCCCTATCCTTGGTGGAGAAAACTGCAAATTGAGGATGGTACATCAATCACCGATTTACCCATCCGTAACTGCTTTTATTTTGGCACAGAAGGCGAGCAAACATGGGGGAAAACTCCACCAGAACCTCAAAATTTAAACTCTTTGATGATGGCTAGTTTCACAGATGGTCATGCCACAAATTTTTGGCAGGTAATGAAAGAAGATGTTAATTCTTCAGATCGAGAATTACTGACAGCTTCGGAAAAGATGGTATTTACTGCCCAACAGCAGCTTAAAGAATTGCATAATTTAGAAGATTTGCCCTCACCCTATGCTGCCTTCTATTTAGATTGGACAAAAGACCCTTATGGCGGCGGATGGCACACTTGGACTCCTCTATGTAAGCCTTGGGAAATCATCCCACAAATCCGTCGTCCAATCCCAGAGCAAAATATTTATATTTGCGGAGATTGCTATTCAAATGTTCAGGGCTGGGTGCAAGGTGCTCTCAATAGTGCGGAAAAAGTGTTACAAGACCACTTCAATTTAACCTGGCCCGATTGGTTAGATAAAGACTATGATTTAGGACCGTGATTCAGCAACCGAGATTCAAACATTGCTTTCATGTAGAAGTAGTAGAACCAGAAGGAGTCTTTTTGCTCTGGGAGCAAGATCCCATATTTTTAACTGGACAAATCTATAAAAATTTAGCTCCTTTATTGGATGGTTCTCGGACGGTAGAAGAGTTGGTTAACTTACTAGCAGATAAAGTGTCTGCACCGGAAGTTTACTATGCTTTAATGCGATTAGAACAACAGGGCTATATTGTAGATGACAAGGGCAATCTACCTCCTGAAACAAATGCTTTTTGGGAGAGTTTGCCTTTAGACGATCGACGAGGAGCTTACTTGCCACCAACTGGTGAAATAGCGGTAACCACCTTTGGTAATATTCCCACTCACTTATTTGTCTCGAGTTTAGAAGCGCTACATCTTCAGGTAAATCAGCAGGGAAAATATCAGGTTGTTTTAACAGATGATTACCTGCGCGATGAATTGGCTAGTTTTAATCAAAAATCACTTCAATTACAGCAACCTTGGATGTTAGTTAAACCTCTGGGAACTGTGGTGTGGATCGGACCAATTTTCCACCCCGGAAAAACAGGTTGCTGGGAATGTTTAGCGCAGCGATTAAGAGCAAATCGGTTTGTCGATGCGTTTATCCAGCAAAGAAAAAAGAAATCTTCTTTTTTTCCGACTTCTAAAGCTGCGTTACCTTCCACTCTGCAAATTGCATTTGGTTTAGCTGCTACAGAAGTGGCGAAATGGATTGCACAAGCAGAAAGTCAACAGTTAGAAGGTGGGGTAGTAACGCTGAATCTCAAGTCGCTCGAAATGGTTTTCCATCAGTTAGTTCCGCGTCCGCAATGTTGCAGTTGCGGTCAACCTCAATTATCCGATCCTACTCGCCCTCCTCTCCCCATCAATTTACAAAGTCGTTCCAAAGCCTTTGTCGAAGATGGTGGATATCGCAGCCTTACGCCAGAAGAAACCTTAGCTCGATACGGACATCATCTCAGTTCGATTACCGGGGTAGTCCGAAATCTCGATCGCCTTTCTCACCCTACCCACTACCGGAATCACACCTATATAGCCGGACATAACTTTGGTTTGATGTTCGACGACCTTTATTTTCTCCGCCAAACAGTCAGGGGACGCAGTGGTGGTAAAGGTAAAACCGCAGACCAAGCAAAAGCTAGCGGTTTGTGCGAAGCGATCGAACGCTATTCTGGCACATTTCAAGGCGATGAAATCCGCATTCGCGCTACTTATCAAGACTTAGGTGAAACAGCGATTCATCCCCATACCTGCCTGAATTTTAGTGCCAAACAATATCAAAATCGACATCTTTGGAACGCAGATTGTCCCCCCCATCAAAAAATACCAGAACCCTTCGATACCTCACGGATAATTGACTGGACTCCTATTTGGTCTTTAACGGATCGAACTTTCAAATATTTACCTACAGCTTATTGCTATTACGGATATCCTCGCTCTGAAAGTCCTGATTGCTGGGCAGATTCTAACGGAGCCGCAGCCGGAAATAATATTGAAGAAGCTATTCTGCAAGGCTTTATGGAATTAGTAGAACGGGATAGCGTTTGTTTGTGGTGGTACAATCGCTTGTTAAGACCAGGTGTAAATTTAGCAAGTTTTGATGACCCATATATTCTGGGATTACAAAAATATTACCGCACAATTGAACGCTTAATTTGGGTTCTCGATCTCACTAGCGATTTTGGCATTCCCACATTTGTCGCTATTTCTAGCACCTTAAATAAAAAAGTTAGTCAGTTATTATTTGGTTTTGGAGCGCATTTTGATGCTAAAATAGCAATTACCAGAGCCTTAACTGAAGTTAATCAAGCACTTACTCCGATTTTAGTAGCACGGGAGGTAAATTCTTCTCTCAACAATAATGAATCGGATCGACTCACTATTGAAGATTGTCCCTATTTTCTTCCCCATCCTACCTTAGCTGAAAAAATTTCTGCTGACTATCCCCAGTTTTGGCATGAAGATTTACTCGATGACGTTTTAACTTGCCAAAAAATTGTAGAAAATAGGGGAATGTCTATGTTAGTGCTAGATCAAACTCGTCCCGATCTTAATTTAAATGTAGTCAAAGTGATTGTTCCTGGGATGCGCCATTATTGGCGAAGATTAGCGCCGGGACGACTTTATAAAGTTCCAGTACAGTTAGGATGGCTCTCAGAACCACTAACAGAAGAACAATTAAATCCTCAGTCAATTTTTTAAGAACTGATATGTCGAAAAATTCTCTACTTTCTTTTTTATCTGGTATATCCTTAGAGCAGCAAAATGAGGTATGGGTACTTTACTATCAAAGTAGTAGCTATTCCACAAACACGCTTTCTTTGCCCAATTGTTCGCCAGGAATATTGCAAGCTTGGCAAGTTCTGTGCGGTAATGGAGGGACGAGGGAACAACTGAGTTCTCTGGTTCAGGAAACTGATGGATTTTCCAAGCTGCCTGAATTTTATTATTATCTGGAACAGTTTGAACGCCTCGGTCTGATCTGTCAAACTTTTTGTGCAGATGGAAAACCGCTAGCAAAAGTGGTTCCTCTTGTAGGAAGAACTATATGGGAAATTCAAGAAGTTTCTCCCGAACAGTCTTATGTTTTGTCGCGGTTTGCTTACTTGCACCGACAGCAGAATCAATTAGTGCTAGAATCACCCCTATCTAAGGTGCAGTTGGTAATAACTGATTGGCGGGGAGGTGCTATTTTATCGGAACTCAATCAACCATGCTCTTATTCTCAGCTATGCCAAAAAATTTCTGGTATTTCTGCAAATGCGGTGCAACAATTCCTCAATTTACTTGATGCTGTGAAGATGCTTTCCGAAGTTAAAATTGAGGGGGAAATTGTCGAAGATAAACAGGACGATCTTGTGCAATGGGAATTTCACGATTTACTTTTCCACAGTAAGGTGAGAACCGGAAGACATCGCCAACCTGTGGGGAGAACCTATCGCTTTTTGGACAAAATTCCCCAACTTCCTGCGATTAAAACCCAGGTGACAGAGAGTAGTATTTCTTTATATAGACCGGATCTTGAAGCGCTCAAAAAAAATGATTTACCTTTTACTTGGGTTTTAGAGGAGAGAAAATCAATTCGAGATTATGGCAATCAACCAATTAGCGATCGCCAATTGGGAGAATTTCTTTATCGTTCCCTCAGAGTGAGAAATATCCTCAAAACTGAAACTGAGGAATTGAGTAATCGACCATATCCTAGTGCCGGAGCTTGCTACGAATTAGAAGTTTATACAATAATTAATTGTTGCGATCGCATTCCTTCTGGTTTGTACCATTACAATCCTCAAGAACATCAACTTTTTTTACTCTCGACTCTAACTTCTCAAGTGGAAACTTTACTCTTAGAAGCAGCGCAAAATAATTTTCAGAGACAAACTCCTCAAGTTTTGATTATTTTAGCGGCTAGATTTCCTAGAATCACCTGGCATTACGAATCGATCGCCTATGCTAGCATTCTCAAAAATGTGGGTTCTGTATTTCAGACTATGTATCTGGTGGCAACTAGCCTTAACTTAGCCCCTTGTGCTATGGGTTGTGGCAATGCCGACTTATTTGCCGATGTGGTAGGAACAGACTACTATATTGAGTCCTCTGTTGGCGAGTTTGCTTTATCTAGCAAGCCTTGAATTTGATTGTTGGGAAATTTAGCCCGATCGCTGATTTTCGTTCCGAGATTCTA
>NZ_JAAHBQ010000139.1 GCF_020144665.1 Oscillatoria salina IIICB1
AGAGAAGCATGAGGTAAACAAATCAAATTATCACCTTCGATAGTAATTAAGCCTTTTTGGCGCAATTTACCCATCAAACGAGTAACAGTGACGCGAGTGGAACCAATCGCACTACCAATTTGAGCATGAGTCAAAGGATAAGGCAAAAAGTAACCTTTTTCGGTGCGTTCGCCATATTCTTCAATCAGTAGCGTAATAAATCCTAACAAACGATCGATCGTGCGTCGCTGTCCGAGGGTACTTAACCAAAGTAATTTACGCTGGTGTTGGTAGCGAAAAGCATCTAACACTTCTCGTCGGAAGTGGGGCCAATTGTCCAAATCGTGCCAATACATCCAAATTACCGAAGTTTGGTCAACATGAGCATAAGCTTGGAGAGTAAAAGGAGATTGTGCCACAATTTCAAAAGGCTGCCCCGCGCCGATGAAACCCAAAAAACCTTCTTCTGTAATTGGCGACGATGCTTGTTTATTCCCCGTCGGACTAACTTGTGCCGTACCCACTAGGCGAATAGCTCCCCTATGGACTAAATATAACAGTCCAGGACGAGCCGGAACGCGCTCATCTTTCAGGAAAATCCGGTCTCGATAATGTATTTGCGCCCAATCAAGAATTCTTTGCCAAGTTAAAAAAGGTCGGGATGCCTCTGGTATAGGGGTTGGGGAATACATAGTGGGTTTCGCAACTAAAATGCCACTTTCTACTAGGATTTGATATGGATTATAAGGTAACAAAAAATACCTTGCTTCGGTATGTTTATTTAAGAGTCTTTAGTAATTGTCTCTCGATTCGGTATTTATTGCAGCAAAAAATCTCTGAATCGATCGATTTGTTGGCTTCAGAGGAAAGTTTTTACGCAGGCGGAAGCGATTGGGATAGGCGAAAACCCGGAGAAATTCCTTTGTACCGCTTAAAAAATCACGTAGCTGTGACATATCGTAGCGCGATCGCCCGACAACTTTCTTCTCTACTCAAACAGTCTCCTGCCGATCTCGCTACTCAAATTGTTGGTTATTTTCCGATGACAAGGGAAACTGACGCTCAAAATCGCTTAGATTTTCTCGTCAAAGTCATCGAATCTGGTTGGATTGAGTTTCGAGTTAGCGATCGCGCTTTAGCTTTTTGGTTACAGCAACTCGTGCAAACCAGCTTACCGCCAACCTCTGGGCAAATCAATCCCAGAATTGAGAATTTATTTCCGATTCAGTACGCCCATGCCCGTTGTTGCTCTCTATTGGGCTTAGGACATCGCCAGGGACTAATTAATTGGGATAATCAAAAAATGCACTTACTCGCACCCAATCCGCTTCCTTGGTTAAATAATGACCAACTCAGCAGATTTCAATTTCAGCTACACCATCCCGCCGAACAAGATTTGATTGCCCAGTTGTTAGATTTTGTGGAAACAGTTTTTTCCCCTTGTCAAACAAACTTAACTAAAATTATTACTCGCCTTGGCGATGCCTTTCTCCGTTTTGATGCTAGTTGTCGTATTTGGGGTGAGGTAAAAACTCAAACTCCTGAATTAGCACAAGCGAGATTAGGATTAGTCGCTGCTACTCAAAAATTGCTCTTGTGGTATTTACAAGAGCTACTGGGAGTTTCAGCCCCTTCAGCACTGTAAAACTTAAGCAAAAAAAAAGTTTTTCCTGAAAATTAGTGACAAATCATCTTTCTTCCGATAAGATGCTCTTGTGTGAGGAGCGAACCAGTGGGGGAACCGAGACGAAACACGGCCAGTCGTCGGTTCCCTTTCTGAAAACAAGCGAATCATCCCGGATTGTGAGGAGTGAACCAGCAAGGGAACCGTAGCGAAGCGTAACTATCGTCGGTTCCCTTTCTGATTGGTGATTTAGCCAAACGCAGCCTTAGATAGTGCCATCGGGAGAGCGATCGCTAAAGTTGTCCCTTTTCCCACAGTAGAATCACTTGTAATTGTCCCACCATGTTTTTCGGTGATAATTTGGTAAGCGATCGCCATTCCTAAACCGGTACCTTTGCCGACATTTTTGGTGGTAAATCCTTGTTCAAAAATG
>NZ_JAAHBQ010000140.1 GCF_020144665.1 Oscillatoria salina IIICB1
AGTAGTTTAGCAGCAAGACTGTGCGACAGATTAACTCATTTTGAGCGTGTGGTTTGGGTGGGGTATCTGGACGAAGCGAGTTTGGTAAATCGCCTCACTGAGAAGTTGAACTTGCAGCCGCTACGAGAAGCTTTGCAAAATCCCGATGAGGAACTCAAATTTCGACTTAAACAGGTGTTCCAGCAGCGAGGAGACGCAGGAGAAAAGCCGTTTTTGCTGGTATTGGATGATTTTGAACTCAATTTACAACCGCGAGAACAAACTCATGTGTTGCAAACTGATGCGGTGGAAGTTCTCAAATCTCTGGTGTGGGCGATTCGGGAAACTTACACTTTGCATCGGATAATTATTACCAGTCGCTACGATTTTCAGTTCACTCAGTTGCAGTATTTTTATAAGCAGCCCTTGGAAGCATTACACGGGGCAGATTTGCGAAAAAAGTGTAGTCGTCTGGAAGCTTTTAAGAATGAGTCTTCGGTAGAGAAAGCTTTACAGACGCAAGCGCAAAATTTAGCTGATGGAAATCCTCGCTTGTTGGAATGGTTGGATAAGTTGTTGTGTAATCCTGATTCGATTTCTAAGTTTGGGGGAGAGAGTTCGGTTGCAGCAATTTTAACTCAATTGGAAACTAATCCGGTGGAGTTGCGAGAACAAGTTTTAGCCGAGTCGCTGCTGGAACAAATTGATACTGCGATGCGGGAAATGCTTTCGCGAGGCTTGATTTTTAAGTTACCTGTACCCAGAGAAGCTTTCTCTCATGTCGTTACTTGTCATTCTGAAGATGACCTAACTTGTCATTCTGACCGAAGAGAAGAATCTCAAAGTCATTCTGAAGATAACCTAACTTGTCATTCTGACCGAAGGGAAGAATCTCAAACACAGCTTAAGCGGGCTGTAGCTTTGGGATTACTAGAAGTAAGTCCCGATGAATCCCTACGAGTACCGCGCATCTTACCTTTAGAAATGCCTCCAGATGGAGAAACTTTAGCACAACTAGGCGCACAAGTGCTGTATCGCCTCTGGTGGAAAGAAGCAGAAACCTCAACTGAGGAACAAAGGCTGGAAATACATCGCTTGGCTTTGCAGGGGAAAATAGAAAAAATTGCTGTCGGAATAGCAATTACTTTGACAAATTACTGGATTAAGCGAAGCCGATTTCGCGAAGCTGAGGAGTTGTGTCAAGCTACTCTCGAAATTACTGAAAATTACCGAGTTCAGCATAACTTAGCTGTATCTGAGTATCAATTAGGAAAAGTAAATCAAGCCCAAGCAGATTATCAACAAGCTTTAGATGATTGTCCCGCAGAAGACGAGACTCACAAAGCTGCTATTATCCACAATCTAGCAAGTCTCAAAGCTGATACTGGGGACATTGAAGGGGCGATCGCCCTTTACCAAAAGTCTCTCACACTCAAAAAACAAATTGACAACGTTCAAGGTCAAGCTGCGACTTTACACCAACTAGCAATTCTCAAAGCTAATAGGGGGGAAATTGAAGCCGCGATCGCCCTATTTCAAGAGTCTCTCACACTCAATGAACAAGTTGACAACATTCAAGGTCAAGCAATGACATTACAGTGGTTGGGATGGTTAGCAGCAACTATCTACAAAGACTTTGATACAGGACTCAATTATTTACACAAATCTTGGGAAATATTAAAATACATTCAATCTCCTGAAGCAGAGAATGTTCGGCAATATATCAACCGAGTCCAACAAATGAAAGACGATGCACAACAATAGCTATTATCCCACCAATTTTTATATAGCTAATAATAAATCCTAATTCCCCCCTTTTTAAGCGAGTAATTCTGCTCGAAAATTAACCCACACTTGTCTATTTTTACCAGAATTTGCCTAACCTAACCCCCCAACCCCCTTCCCTTGTAGGGAAGGGGGAGAATAATAGTTAGTAATTAGCCCCAAAATACTCCCCTCTCCTAAGAGG
>NZ_JAAHBQ010000141.1 GCF_020144665.1 Oscillatoria salina IIICB1
TAGCTCAGCAGCGCGATCGCTATCCTCTAACGCCAAGAGATCGAAATCGATACTGCGACAGACAAATTTAGGATATTCTAGGGGAATAACCTTCACTGCCCCCAGTACGGTAGCGCGCTCGGGATACACGCTCTCATCAGGGGTTACGGCCTGCATATTGTTAGTAACGACGTGAATATGCAAAGGTTGACTCCATTTGTATTTCCCCGCCGTTCGCACAATTTCGAGCAAACTGAAAAAGCCCAAATCTTGAGCGCGATCGATGTCCGTCAATCCCTTGTGAGAATAGCCCTCCGGGTCGATCGTCCACAGATGGACGAGATGAGTGGGTAACCGATCGCGATCGCGCAGATCGGCAAATAAGGCTTCGTAATCTTCCGAAGAACGGGGATCGATCGCATAAGCCTTTTGACCGTATCGGGTAAAGCGATCGCCAATTCCGACGGCGATCGCCGTCGGAATTGACTCCGCAACTGCTGCACTAAATGCTCTCCCAAATGGCAACGATCGCACAAAACCAGCACTCGCGCTAATTGTGCCTGATTTTCCGATCCCGTTTCCAAAGGAGCGAGGGTCCATTGCGGCGCGTACAAATGTTCTAATACCGGGGATTTCTTGGTAGATTTTTGTGGTGTTGCGGTCGGTTGGGATACCGTAGTGGGAGGATCGACCCAATAGCGTTGTCGCTCGAAAGGATAAGTGGGTAAGGAAAGGCGATCGCGCTTCTCGTCCCGATAAAATCCCGACCAGTCCACCTCAACTCCTGCCAACCAAAGGCGACCGAGAGCGCCTAACAAACATTTTGCCGGGGAGATCGGGTCTTTCGGATGGGGGAGAGAAGAAATAATAACTCGTTCGTTTCCTTGCTGTTTGACTAAAGTGCTGAGTGTTTTTCCCGATCCAACTTCTAGGAAAACTGAAGTCTCGTCGCGCAATAATTCCCTGACTCCTTCAGAAAAACGCACGGTTTGGCGCAAATGCTGTCCCCAGTATTTCGGGTCTGTAGCTTGCTCTGGGGTCAGTTGCACCCCCGTAAGATTGGAAATGAGGGGAATTTGAGGGGGGTGAAGCGAAACATTTTCTAAATATTGAACCAAGGGTGCGATCGCGGCTTCCATCAAAGGTGAGTGAAAGGCGTGAGACGTATGCAAAGAACGACAGGCAATCCCCTCCTCGTTTAACCGCTTTTTCAGGGCTTCTAGGGCTTTGTAAGACCCGGAAATGACACTTAACTCCGGAGTGTTACTCACCGCTAGAGTTAGCTCGGTTCCCAAATAACTTTCAACTTCCTGCGCTCCCAATTCTACCGAGAGCATGGCTCCACCCGTACAGTCTTGCATCAGGCGACCGCGAAGGGCAACAATAGCTAGAGCCTGTTCGAGGGAAAATATGCCCGCTAAACAAGCCGCAACGTACTCTCCGATACTGTGACCTAGTAATGCCGCCGGACGCACTCCCCAAGCCATCCATAAGCGTGCGAGGGCGTATTCGATCGCGAAGAGGATAGGTTGAGCGATCGCGGTTTGTTTGAGAGTGTTTTTGGCTTCTTTTCGGGGTTCTTCTGTAGGATAGAGGAGTTGGCGCAGATCGGTATCGAGATAGCCTTGCAAAATCTCGAAACAGCGATCGCACTCTTGGCGAAATAAAGGTTCGCTTTCATAAACCTCCCGTGCCATATTGATATGCTGAGAACCCTGTCCGGGAAAGAGAAAAACGACGGGGGGATTATCCAACGCAGGGGTTGCCGACATTGCACCGTTCGTTAAAGTTGCGATTGGGCAAAGCCCAGCGCCGCTTACGGCGATCGCGCTTTCTCGATTTTCCGCAACGACAGCGCGACGGTAAGGAAATTCTCGCCGTCCGACTTGTAAGGTGTAGGCAATATCTGGCAGTTTCTTGTCGGGATTCTCTTGGAAAAATTTTGCTAAATTCTGGCTTGCCGTTTCTAGCGCTGTGGGAGTTTTTGCCGAGAGTAAAAGCAATTGCCAACGTCTCGAAGAACTTGCTGGGGAAAGCAAGGGAGCTTCTTC
>NZ_JAAHBQ010000142.1 GCF_020144665.1 Oscillatoria salina IIICB1
GTTTCTTTTATATTGCTCGTGGTTCCCTAGCTGAAACGATGAGTGCTTTTATCATTGCAGAAAACTTAGGATATTGCACTCAAGAGCAATTAAACTGGGTCAGCCAACTTAAAACTAAAATTGAGAAAAATCTTAACGTTTACTGTCGTTTTGTTCGTTCACAACAGCAGGGTAGTGAGGAATACGGCGATCGCTATTTAAAAGATTAACCACTCACAAAAGCATTATTCAATCCCCAATCCCCAATCCCCAGTCACCAATCCCCAATCACCAATCCCCAATCACCAATCCCCAATCCCCAATCACCAATCCCCAATCACCAATCCCCAATCACCAATCCCCAATCCCCAATCCCCAATCACCAATCACCAAAATTGTTAAAATCCAGTTAAACTGTTTATGCTAAAGCCATGAGTGACATCGTTCTAGACGTTCGCGACTTACAAGTTCAATTTTTTACGGAAAATAAGCGCGTTGATGCGGTATCGGGAATTGATTTTCAGCTTCGACGAGGACAAACTCTCGGAATTGTCGGTGAGTCGGGTTCGGGTAAGTCGGTCACTTCTTTGGCGATTATGGGTTTAATTCCGACTCCGGGTAAGATTACTGGTGGAGAAATTTGGTTTAAACCTAAACCTGAAGCGGAAGCGGTTAATTTGTTGCGGCTGAGTGAGGAACAAAAGCGACGTTTTCGGGGTGGTGAGGTAGCGATGATTTTTCAGGAACCGATGAGTGCCCTGAATCCTGTTTATAATATCGGATTTCAGCTTATAGAGGCAATTAGACAGCATGAAGCTATTTCTCAGTCGGAAGCGAGACGACAGGCGATCGCGCGTTTACAAGAGGTAAAATTATTACCTAGCGATCGCCAATTACGCGATAATTATCTTCAACAGCATCCCAATCTTCCTGATGACGATAATCGCGAAATCTCTCAACACATAAATGAACAAAAGTTGGCGATGCTGAAACGCTATCCTCACGAACTTTCTGGGGGACAGCTACAAAGAGTTTGCATTGCAATGGCGATTTCTTGTAACCCTACTTTACTGATTGCTGACGAACCAACTACCGCACTTGATGTTACCGTTCAAGCCACAATCCTTGACTTATTGCGCGATTTGTGCATGAGTCGCGGAATGTCACTGATTTTTATTACCCATGACTTAGGAGTAATTGCCGAAATTGCCGATCGCGTCGCGGTAATGTATCAAGGTAAAATTGTTGAAAAAGGAAACATTCGTCAGATTTTTCTCGAACCTCAACATCCTTATACTAAAGGTTTATTAGCTTGTCGTCCTCGGCTCGATCGAGAAGCAGAATTTTTGCCTACTGTTGCTGATTTTATGTCAGTAGAAACAGACGCTATAACTGGAGAATTAGTAATTAAAGAAAAATTACCAGAGGAAAATTTGAGCGGTAATTTAGCAAGTCAGGAAAATCTTGAAATATTGCCAGAAATTAAACCAAAAACGCCAATTCTTTCCGTCCAAAATCTCCAAGTAGGATTTCCTCAGCGCGGAATGTTTGGTCAAACTAAACGTTATTTCATGGCAGTAAATAACGTTTCTTTTGATGTTTATTCTGGGGAAACTTTAGGTTTGGTTGGCGAATCAGGTTGTGGTAAATCAACTTTAGCTCGTACCTTACTACGACTAATTCCGACAATGCAAGGTGAGATTAGTTTTGAAGGTCAAAATATTACTGATTTACAAGGAAAATTGCTACGGCGCTTGCGTCGAGAAATGCAAATTGTTTTCCAAAATCCCTATAATTCGCTTAACCCGCGTCTGACAATTGGGAAAACAATTATGGAACCTTTGGAGATTCATCAAACTATTAAAAGTGCGCGGCAACGTAAAGAAAGAGCAGTTTATTTATTGGAACGAGTTGGCTTATCAGCAGACTCATTAAATCGCTATCCCCACTCTTTTTCCGGGGGACAAAGACAGCGAGTTTGTATTGCGAGGGCTTTAGCACTTAATCCTAAGTTTATCATTTGTGATGAGTCAGTTTCCGCCCTTGATGTTTCGGTGCAAGCGCAAGTTTTGAATTTATTAAAAGAGTTACAATCTGAGTTTGGTTTGACTTATATTTTCATTTCCCATGATTTAAGTGTGGTGAAGTTTATGAGCGATCGCATTATGGTGATGAATAAGGGTAAAATCGAAGAAATTGGTTTAGCCGAACGAATTTACAGCGCACCGGAAACGGAATACACTCGTCAATTAATTGCTTCTATTCCCACGGGAGAATTGAAAGAAGTTGAAACGCGATCGCGCTTGGTTAATTAATTTTTGGTACTGGGAAAGGCTGAATTGAGTTTCTAGTTGCAAATAATTCTCAGCTTTACCGTTAGCTAATAATTGGGGAATTTTTCTTGGCTGCATGAAAGTGCAGTCTTGTTTTTTGCTTGTTGATTTTCGCAGGAAGATCGTCTATCCATTTCCAAACCCAAGATTTCTTGGTAAGACGAAAACTTATTCTTCATCACCTGGGGATAATGGCTGTTGATTTCCATGTCTTACATAGAGAATATGCACTGTTTTTTCGGTGACTGTAAAAAGAATTCTATATGTAGGGTTTGCCTTTGCCATACAGAAGTTGTCTGATTTCTTCTGTAAAAAAGTTATTCTCAAAGGCGAAAGAACAACGTCGGGGCATTTGTCCTAGAGAGAGTATAGCTTGATAAAGTCCTTCTAGCCAACTTCGGGCTTGGCGAGGTGAATAGTTGCTAACCCAGAAATACGCCTCTTTAATTCCTTTTTCTGCTGACGGCTGGATGATAACTTGATATTTTTCGCTCATTGAACGTTATCGAGTTGGTCGAACATTTCCGCGAAGAAATCCTCGGCAGTTTTGCCTTGTCCTTCTTTCATTTGGTCTAGCCCGCGTTTGATACCTTTGAGGGTTTCGATTAGTTCAGCAGCATTAAGTAAGGCTTGATAAGATTCCGCATCTTGGACGACAAGTTCAGCTTTCCCGTTAACAGTTAAGACTAAGGGATGTTTGGTGCGCTTGAGGTTTTCGACAAGTTCGGTGGTATTGCGTTTGAATTCGGTCAGGGAGCGGATGTCTTTGGTGAGGTCAAGCATAATTTGAACACCATTAACGCATTTAATTCTCTGCTAATTCTATTTTAGGTTAGTTCGAGAAC
>NZ_JAAHBQ010000143.1 GCF_020144665.1 Oscillatoria salina IIICB1
AAACAAGATGTCGCAGGTTCGATTCGGTGTCAAGACTATGATGTCTCCATAGCTCAAAGGATAGAGCAGCAGCCTTCTAAGCTGAGAGTTCCGGGTTCAAGTCCTGGTGGAGACGTGAAAATTTTTGTAAATTTTAGAGGAGGTGATTGTTTTCATTGTTATTGTTTTTTCAAGCTAAACAGCGATCGCGTATCGGCGTGACCTAACTATCAAGAGCCTACATACTAAGTACGAGAGGAATGGTGCTACCCTCAAATGGGTAGGCGCGTGGGAAAGGGAAAAACGAAGAACCCGGCAGGTTGGCTTAGAGGTAGCCATCCTTTAAAGAGTGTGTAACAACTCATCGGCGGAGTCCCTGAGTATCTGAGAAAGCGCAATGCTCTGATAACTTGCACGCTATCGGCGCGATCGCCTAATCGCTATTTTTAATTACTAAGTTATCATCTCATGACTATCTATTTCTATGGCAGCCGTACTCAACCCTATGGTTGCTTTTCTAACTTTTCTCCACATGGTTTTGAGTTAGACGGCTATTGGTGGACAACGAGCGAACATTATTTTCAAGCGCAAAAGTTCGTTAATACTGACCCTGCTTGGTTTGAGAAAATCCGTACAGCGAAAACACCAAAAGACGCAGCGAAAATGGGGCGATCGCGCGAACATCCTTTGCGTCTTGATTGGGAACAAGTTAAGGACGAAATCATGTACCAAGGTGTCCTGAAAAAGTTTACCACTCACCCAGAATTGCGCGAAATTCTTCTTGCCACAGGCGATAATTTAATTGTCGAAAATGCACCTGGTGACTACTACTGGGGCTGTGGGAAAGATGGTAGCGGTAAAAACAAATTAGGGCAAATTTTAATGCAAGTACGAGAAATTTTAACTCAGCAATAACTTTTTCTGGGGACTTGGTGTAACGGGAACATACGACTCTTGCACAGTCGGGATAGGGGTTCAACTCCCCTAGTTTCCACTCAATTTGGTGTTTGAAGTCGAAGTAGTGGAGACGCTAGCCTGTGAAGCTAGTTATTAGCGGGTGCAACTCCCGTCAGACACCCTCATGGAAGGTGCTGCCGAATGGATGGCAAGCAGTTTTGAAAACTGTAGTACGGCAGCGATGTCGTAGGAGTTCGATTCTTCCACCTTCCTTTTTCCACCGGAAGCCGAGAAGCGAGGCACTGTGCTGATAACGCAGAGGTAGAAGGGGCAGTACCTTCCCGTGGATTTATTCCTCGATAGCTCAATGGTAGAGCATCCGGCTGTTAACCGGAGGGTTCTTGGTTCGAGTCCAAGTCGGGGAGTTTGTCAGTTA
>NZ_JAAHBQ010000144.1 GCF_020144665.1 Oscillatoria salina IIICB1
AAGCCTTAGTGTGAGGGTGAAACCGCAGATCGATTCTCAGTCGATCTGCGGCGCAAATTCAAGCTACTGCTAGTTCTCTTGTGGGAAGGGCAACTGTGCGACCGACGGCGGCGGCAATTGGTTGTAAACTATGTACTAAGCGGATCATCGCTTCGAGGGAAAGTGCCTGACGTGCATCGGAAACTGATTTTTCTGGTTCTGGGTGACATTCTATAATTAAACCATCTGCGCCACAGGCGATCGCGGCTTTGGCTAAAGGTGCAATTAATTCTCGCTTGCCTGCGGCGTGGGAAGGATCGACAATTACAGGTAAGTGAGTAATTTGTTTGAGTGCGGCGACTGCACCTAAATCGAGTACGTTACGAGTATAGTTGTCGAAGCTGCGAATACCGCGTTCGCACAAAACCACTTGCGAGTTACCGTGACTTAAAATATATTCGGCTGCGTTCACGAATTCTTCAATCGTCGCGGCTAAACCACGTTTAAGGAGTATGGGTTTATCAGTTTCTCCTAAAGCTTTGAGTAAGTCGAAGTTTTGCATATTGCGACTACCTACTTGTAGCATATCTGCACTCGCGGCGATACTTTCGATTTGCGCGATCGCCATTACTTCGGTGACAACAGGAAGATTATAACGCTGTTTAATAGTAGCGAAAATTTCTAATCCCGCTTCTCCTAAACCCTGAAAAGAATAAGGGGAGGTACGTGGTTTGTAGACTCCTCCCCTTATTGCTTGTACTGGCGCTGCTTGTAGTTTACTCGCTACCGTCTCCATTTGCTCAAGACTTTCCACGGTACAAGGTCCGCCAATAATCGTGATTTCTTGACCACCGAAAGTCACTGTTTCGGACAACTGAACTAAGCTATTGTGTTCGGGAAGAGATTTGCTGACAAGTTTGAGATTATTCATTGGGCTAACTCCTTAAAACAATTGTTGACAAGCAAAAAACCCGGACTCTGGGGTGAGTTCCGGGTTAGGTAATTTTGTGACATGACTAACTACCCGGAACTGCTTCCGTACCAAAAAAAGTAAAAGTAAAAGTAGTTGTGGGGATAGTAAGTCACGTTGGTTTGGTTAGTATTGGGACAAAATAAAAAACCGCAGCTTTTGGCTTGCGGTTCACAGAGGGCTTTCCAGGCTAAACTGGATTCACTCTCGGTGAACCTTGCTAAACCAAAAATAAAAGTAAGAGTAGTTGCGGCTGGACATTGATGTACCTAAAATATTGCGATTTTTTTGTGTTTCACTTAAGCTAACACCAAGTTTGCAACTAAGTCAACTACACTGAGAAATTATTTTTCCGGTGACAGCGAAAGTCATTAGCACGATTGACTTAGGCGATCTGGCGCTGATATTCTTCGAGTAAATCCATTAACTGTACTTGAGAGT
>NZ_JAAHBQ010000145.1 GCF_020144665.1 Oscillatoria salina IIICB1
TCTGGCATAAATAATTAGTTAACTAGGTTTTGGCTGGTGGCAGTTTTCCTAACCTCGATCCTGCTTCTCAGGTAGTAAGTATTTTTTAGCTAAATAAAGAGTATTTTTACTCTTGACAAGATGGCATTAAATTAACTGAAAAATTATAACTTTTAACCCATGTCAAAAAATTTTCTCTACGTCACACTGAAAATAGCACCGCTAGAGTAGCTAGAAGATATTATTTGGAGGGTAACAGAAAATGGTTCGAGTTAGTGCGGGTGAAGATACATCTCTAAAATTTGCTTGTGATGATTACTGGGATGTTTATAAGGAAGGGAAGTTATTAGCAGATCGCGAGTGTTACGAAGAAGCACTTGCGAATTATGACAAAGCTGTAGAAATTCGCCCTAATGATTATTGGGCTTGGTACGATCGCAGTAATGCTCTGCAAGCTATGGGTTATTATCAAGAGGCGATCGCGTCTTTGGAGCGAGCTTTAGAAATTCGTCCAGATGACTACTGGGCATGGTATAGTCGTGGTTATCTTCTCTTAGAAGAGTTGGATGAGTTTGAAGCGGCGATCGCGTCTTTTGACAAAGCTTTAGAACTCCGCCAAAATGATTTCTGGAGTTGGTATAGAAGAGGTGACGCTTATCGTCATTTGCAAGAATACGAATCGGCGATCGCTAGTTACGATCGCGCTTTGTTACTCCGTGGTGATGATTTTTGGGTTTGGTTTCGTCGCGGTGATGCTTACCGTTATCTGGAAAAATATTCGGCAGCGATCGCTAGTTATGAAGAAGCTTTAAAAATTAAACCCAAAAATCATTTGTCGTGGTATAAACGAGCAGAAGTGCTACGACTTCAAGGAAATTATCAAGGGGCGATCGCGAGTTATGACGAGGCGATCGCGATTGAACCAGATGATGAATATGCTTGGTACAATCAAGCTTGCTGTGCGGCACTATTAGATAATTTAGGCTTAGCAATTAAAGGTTTACAACAAGCGATCGCCCTTAATCCCTACAATGGCTATTTTGCCAAGCTCGATTCTGATTTTGACAAAATTCGCTACTCACATCAGTTTCAGTTGTTATTGAATCAGGAATAACATTTAGTAGCGAAAAGTTTAGTCTTCACCTATTAATAATAGACATAGCCTGTTTTCTCAGGCTATGTTGAGGTTTAGGTAACTTTTTTTGGCAATGATGGAGAATCAAAAAATTAAGCGATGAGTCAAACCTTAACTTTAGAACTTAGCGATGAAGT
>NZ_JAAHBQ010000146.1 GCF_020144665.1 Oscillatoria salina IIICB1
TTCAAGAAAAAGCTGCCTCCTTAATTGGGGGCGCTTTTTTTGTGTTACAAGAAGTTTTGTCGCCTTTGGGAGAAAAGTGTCATGATAAAGGAGTACCGCTAGAGGAGAAAAGAAGCAATTTATACGCCTCCATTAGCTCATTTAATCGAGCAGTTGCAACTTTTACCAGGAGTGGGACCGAAAACCGCCCAAAGACTCGCACTGCATATTCTTCAACGTCCAGACGCAGAAGTACAAGCTCTTGCTAACGCTTTAATGGAAGCAAAGAAGAAAGTTGGTTTGTGTAAAATTTGCTTTCACTTATCTGCTGAACCTGTTTGCGAAATTTGCCGGAATAAAAATCGAGATGAAGAAATTCTCTGTGTGGTTGCAGACTCCCGCGATGTGATTGCATTGGAAAAAACAAGAGAGTATCGCGGGAAGTATCATGTTCTCGGAGGTGTAATTTCGCCGATGGATGGGATAGGTCCAGAACAGTTGCATATTCAGCAATTGGTGCGGCGAGTGAGTCAGCAAAAAGTTCAAGAAGCGATTTTGGCTATTAGTCCGAGTGTCGAAGGTGAGACAACGACTCTTTATGTCGGTCAATTATTGAAGCCTTTTGTGAAAGTGACCAGAATTGCCTTTGGATTACCAATGGGTGGAGATTTGGAATATGCGGATGAGGTAACTTTAGCAAGGGCTTTGGAAGGAAGACGAGAACTGTAGTGTGAAACCTTCAGAGTATAAGGGATTTATGGTTCTAGCTTATCTTTAAGCCCCTATTCACTCAACTGTTACTCATCTTGACCTCTCGAAGTACGGCTGTAGCTGAATATGTTACTAAATCAGCAGTGAGTGACGTTACTCATCTTAGCTTGACCCTTGGTAGGTTAAAAAAAATACAGTCTATAATTTCAGTCTGTAATTACAGTCTGTAATTTTCATAGCCTACCAGGTGAGCTAACCAGCTAACTATGACCTTGCTCATCCAGAAGATTATCCCACTCG
>NZ_JAAHBQ010000147.1 GCF_020144665.1 Oscillatoria salina IIICB1
GCTAATTGCTAAGAGCAATATAGCGCGGGCTTCTCCATATCTTGAAAGATAGAGAGAACTTCCTTAGAGATAAGATGGGTACTAGAATGAACTATTACTATCTTACCTTTACGGCGTTTTATAGTGGGGAACTCGTCCAGCCCCACTCGTTTAATATTGATAGCTGCTGAGATGTCTCTATCAACCGAAATCTGTTCAATTTCATCCCAATATTCCCTGATACTGCAATCGGTGAAAACAAATTCATCACGATAACAAAGTAATTGGGATGTATAGGCAGGATTCACTTCAATCACAGCAACTCCAGCTTTTTCAGCTATGTAGTTAAAGATTGAAAAGAACTGCCCAAAAGCAGCATCAGCCCAGGACTTATTCAGTCCTGATTTAGCACTTTGCCCGTTCGGAAGATCCTTACCAGCATCGTCTTGAATAGGCTTATTTTTTCGACTTAAACCTGACAGATTGAGCCTTTCATGAAAGAAAACTTCTTTCCCCGTCCTTAATAGTTTATGGGCTGTTTTAAAGGCATGGTCTTTTCTGGCTCTAGCAATTCTTTGATGCTCTCTACTTTCTCTTTTAGCTAGTCTTCTTCTGGCTTTACTTCCCTTTTTCTTATTAGCCTTGCGCCTTGAAACTTTAGCTAATCTGTCTTCAGATTTACGAAAAGATTTAAGAGAAGGTAATTTTTCTCCGTCAGAAGTAGCTAGATAATCATCTTGATAGAGAACAGCATCTAACCCCATTGAATTATCCCAGGTGGGAATAATCTGATCGGGATTAAACTCAGGGATAGTAGGGTCATCAAGCCTTAAATTAACATACCAACCGTCAGCTTTTTTGATGATTTGAGCTTGTTTAAGAATAGCTCCAATGGGTAAATATCTGTGCATTCTTATCTTTAGTAATCCCATCTTAGGGACTTGAAGATCAAAGAATTTTCCTCCTAGAGAACAAGAATGAATACTTAGTCCTCCTCCTTCAAATATCATTGACCTAAATCGGTTACTAGATTTCAAACGAGGTTTCCCAGATTTTTTACCATTACTATCTCCTGAAACATAACGAGAAAAAGCTTTATCTACCCGTTGACAAACTTCTTATAAAGTCAAAGATGGAACTTCTGATCAGTTTAATTTCTCTTTTGACCATTGAACAGTTACCATGTCTTTTTTGAGAAGAGGCAACTGCTTTTTTTGTGAGTAGTAATTGGGTTTTTCTTTGAATTCAGGAAGATAGCAAATAAGAGGACAAGAATTAACGGCACATCGATTCTGCTCCCACCATTGAAAACGTTCACCCAATTGCCGATTAAACCAAAAACGACATACTCTTAACCACCGATTTAAGGTGATTTTTTGGTCTGTCGTTGGTAATAGTCGGTACTGATAGGTGAACTTCATAGGTGTATGCTATTTATGCTACTCTGATTATAGCCACCCTTTTTAAAAATGTCAATGAATAAAGATTTGGTTTCTAGTGGTAGGTCTGTCTCTGACTTGAAAGCCCATCTGGTCTTAACTACCAAATATCGCAAGGATGTTTTTTTACAGTAGAAATGATTAAAGGTCTTCATGAAATTATGTCTGATTTATGTCAAAAATGGGACGGCAAGTTAATTGAATTTAATGGAGAAGCCAATCATGTCCATCTTCTGTTTCAATACTATCCTCAAATGGAGTTACCCAAATTTATTAACAGTATAAAATCAGTTTCTAGTCGTAAAATTAGACAAGAATATTTTGAGCATCTTAATAATATCGGCAAAGAGTTTTAGGGAATGAGTCTTACTTTATTGCTTCTTGTGGTAGTGTTACTATATCAGTTCTTAAGAAATATATTGAGGACCAAGATACACCTACATAATGGTGTTTGTAAAAATTAGGGGCATCGAACCCCTAATTTTTACCCACCTATCATCCCGACACCGACCTGTCGG
>NZ_JAAHBQ010000148.1 GCF_020144665.1 Oscillatoria salina IIICB1
CCTTGCAGGAGAGGGGTTGGGGGAGAGGTAATCGTTAAACTTGACACCTGAAATCTAATGAGCAAAATTTTAGCTGTAATTCCCGCCCGCTATGCTTCCCAACGCTTTCCCGGTAAACCTTTAGCCAAAATTGGCTCTCGTCCAATGGTGCAATGGGTGTATGAAGCTGCGAGTAAATGTGACTTATTTTCCCAAGTAGTCGTAGCTACAGATAGCGTCAAAATTGCCGACTGCGTGCGCGAATTTGGCGGTAAAGTAGAAATGACCTCCAGCGAACATCCTTCCGGGACAGATCGAGTCGCAGAAGTAGCCCAAAGATATCCCGAAGTAAGTGCGATCGCGAACGTTCAAGGAGATCAACCCTTCGTCACTCCCGAAATGTTGAGTGAGTTAATTCAACCTTATCTCAACGGCGAAAATCCCGATATGACCACATTAGCTTGTCCCTTAGACGAAAAAACAGGTTATAGCGACCCCAATGTAGTTAAAGTATTATGCGATCGCCACAACCGCGCCCTGTATTTTTCTCGTTCCCCAATTCCCTACTATCGCCATCCAGGAAAAGCCCCAGTTGGGCATCATTTGGGCTTGTACGCCTTTCGCCGTGATTTTTTAGCAAAATACGCCCAACTCAAACCAACGCCCTTAGAACACTGTGAAGGACTAGAACAGCTACGAGTCTTAGAACACGGTTACTCAATTCGCGTTTGTCAGACAGCAAAAGCCGTAATTGAAGTCAACACACCCGAAGACTTAGACTTAGCCCAAAAATTGGTCGCCAATGACTAATTTATGCCAAAATCTTAGCCTGCCTTCGCAGGCTACTCTTCGAGAAGCCGCTCCGCGTCTATGCCCGTGTAGCCGCGCCTTCAGGCGTTAGGCATTGTTTTTTTTAGTAATCGGTTTAACGATTTTGGCATTTTTCCAAAAGCGATCGCCTAACTCAGGTATATCTGAGGTATCAATAGCAGAATCAGGAATATTTTGGATTTCTTCCAATCGTTTGCGCGAAATATTCATCTGCACGATCTCACGTTTTCAACTCTTCCTACTTGACGCTCCACGCCCTAGAAGGACGTGGATTCTTCATTCAACGAATCTTCGTTGGCTAACAGGATTTCTCCA
>NZ_JAAHBQ010000149.1 GCF_020144665.1 Oscillatoria salina IIICB1
GGGGTTGAGCCAACTCAATCTAGGCAAGTGTCGAAATCCCGTAAGGGAAAAACCAGGAAACCGAAGAAGTGATTCTTTGGAAGCCCCCTGTGTAATCTTTGATTCACTGGGGGAGGATGTCACGGAGAAATCGACGCGATCGCCCTCGATCTCGTCGGTTATAACCGAGCTTGGCAACGTTTAATCCATCGCCACGAAATGTTAAGGGCGATCGTGCGTCCCGACGGACAACAGCAGATTCTCCCCGAAATTCCCCCTTATGAAGTCAAAGTGTTTGACTTACGAGGTAAATCACCAACCGAAGTTGAGAATACCCTTCTAGAAATCCGCGATCGCCTTTCTCACCAAGTTATCAAGAGCGATCGCGCCCCCCTCTTTGAAATCTGCGCTACTCTCATCGACGAAGGGCGCGTCCGACTGCACCTCAGTTTTGACGCTCTGATTGCCGATTTGGGCAGTGGCGAGATCCTCTTTCGAGAACTCTACGAACTCTATCAAAGCCCCGATCGCGAACTCCCCTCTCTCTCTGTTTCCTTCCGAGATTATGTGTTGGCTTTAGAAGCATTAAAAGAGACCGACTTTTATCAACGCGCCTTCGATTACTGGCAGCAGCGCCTCCCCGAACTTCCTCCAGCCCCCGATTTGCCCCTTGCCAAGCCTCTCGCTACCTTAGAAGAGATACGCTTTAACCGTCGCACTCATCGCCTTTCTCCGGAACTGTGGCAGCCCTTAAAACAACGCACCAGTCAATTCAATCTGACCCCTTCCGGCTTGCTAGCCGCAGCGTTCGCAGAAGTTCTAGCCGCTTGGAGCGGAAAATCGCGTTTCACCCTCAATCTCACCCTTTTCAACCGTCTTCCCCTCCACAAAGCGATCGATCGCATCGTTGGAGATTTTACCTCCCTCACTCTCTTAGCGATCGACTGTCGGGAAAAAGAATCTTTTGTCACTCGCGCCCAACGGTTACAAAAACAACTGTGGGAAGACTTAGATCGCAGCGCAGTCAGTGGCGTAACCTTATTGCGAGAACTCAGCCAACTGCAAGGGGATGGCTCTCCCATTCTCATGCCTGTTGTCTTTACCAGCAACCTCATTCAAGAAGGAATTGAGACGAAACCTACGGCAATCTCGCAATTTGGGGAGTTAACCTATAGTATCAGCCAAACCCCGCAAGTGATTCTCGACCATCAGGTATACGAAGATGAAGAGACTTTGGTTTTAACTTGGGACTGCGTGGATGAAGCCTTTCCCGCAGGAGTTCTCGATGCCATGTTTGCAACTTACGAAAGCTTTCTCCATCGCTTGGCGACAGTGGAGGGTGCTTGGGAAACAGAAGGGCGACAGTTGGAAATTCCCCAGCTTGACATTCAACGAGAAAGCAATCGGACAGAAGCGCCCCTTCCTTCCGGACTGCTGCACGACGGATTTTTCCAACAGGCGCAAAAGACCCCCGAAGCGATCGCCATTTCCACCCTCCATCGCACCTTTACTTATCAAGAACTTTCTCGCCTTGCCTGTCAAGTCGGTCATCGGTTGCGAGATTTAGGCGTAATGCCCAATGAATTGGTTGCTGTGGTGATGGAAAAAGGTGGGGAACAAGTCGTCGCTGTTTTAGGGATTCTCGCCTCTGGAGCCGCCTATTTGCCCATCGATCCGGAACTCCCCCAAGAGCGCATTGCTTATTTATTGGCAAATGGCGATGTGAAGGTGGCGATCGCCCAAGCGAAATTGCGAAATAAGATTGCCTTTCCCGCAAATATTACCGTTATCGCACTTGATACCGACGACCTCGCTCAACAACCGGATACGCCCCTAGAAAGCCGACAAACTCCTGAAAATCTGGCTTAC
>NZ_JAAHBQ010000150.1 GCF_020144665.1 Oscillatoria salina IIICB1
TTTATACCTCCGGCTCGACGGGCAAGCCCAAAGGAGTCGCGATTGCCCATCGCGGGGCATTAAATACCGTTGCCGATCTCAATCAACGCTTGCAAGTGAGTTCTGAGGATCGCGTTCTCGCCCTCTCTTCGTTGAGTTTTGACCTCTCGGTCTACGATATTTTCGGCACATTAGCAACTGGGGCAACTTTAGTTATTCCCGAAGCAGAATTAGCGAAAGATCCCGCTCACTGGGCTGAACTGGTGAAACGCGATCGGGTAACAGTGTGGAATTCGGTTCCCGCGTTAATGCAGCTATTTGTCGATTACGTTACCTCTCGTCCCCAATTGCAGCCGACTTCCCTGCGTGCGGTACTGCTGAGTGGCGATTGGTTGCCCCTTACTTTACCCGAACAAATTAAAGCTATCGCTCCTGAAGCCAAAATAATCAGTTTGGGAGGTGCTACGGAAGCTTCGATCTGGTCGATTTATTATCCCATCGAAGAGATCGATCCCGTTTGGACAAGCATTCCCTACGGTCGCCCGTTACAAAATCAACATTTCTACGTTCTCAACCCACACCTGGAACCTTGTCCGCTTTGGGTCACAGGACAACTCTACATCGGCGGTGTTGGTTTAGCCGAAGGTTACTGGAAAGACGCGGAAAAAACCGCAGCCAGCTTTATCGTTCATCCCGAAACCGGAGAACGCCTTTATCGCACGGGGGACTTAGGACGCTATCTCCCCGATGGTAAGATCGAGTTTTTGGGACGAGAAGACTTCCAACTCAAGATTCGCGGCTATCGTATCGAAGCCGGAGAAGTTGAAAGCGCGATCGCTCAACATCCTCGCGTTCGGCAGGCGATCGTGACTTCGGTGGGCGATCGCCAAAGCAAAGAACAACTGGTGGCTTATATTGTTAGCGATACTACCCTCTCTCAACCAAACCTCGAAACCACTACCAGCAATCTCGTTCTCGATCCCTTAGACCGTTTGGAGTTTCGCCTCAAACAACAGGGAATTCGCACTCTCGAAGGCAATGCAGAGATCGAATTACCCGCTTGCGAAGAAGTACAGCACGATGTCTACCTCCAGCGTCAAAGCTATCGTCAATATCTCCCAGATCCTCTGCCTTTGACTGACTTTGCTAACCTGTTGAATTGCCTGCGTCCCCTTCAGTTGGAAGGTTTTACCCTGCCCAAATATCGCTATCCTTCGGCGGGTCATCTCTATCCTGTACAGACTTATATCTATGTCAAACCGGGACGCATTGAGAATTTAGAAGGCGGAACTTACTACTA
>NZ_JAAHBQ010000151.1 GCF_020144665.1 Oscillatoria salina IIICB1
GAAACCTACCAGTTACTCTGGGGATGAAATTGCGTTACTTCGTTCCTGTGTTCCATTGATTGAGTCCTTTAGGGTTGTCATCCCACAATTAGGGGAAACTTCCTCTCTCGTCACTGAGAGGGACGCTGTGTGTTTTCAGCCCCGCACAAGGGCGCAAAGACTTGGTTTTCTATGCTACTCACCTCACTTTGATGGAACACAAGTTATCATTTCAGTTAAGGATTTAAAGTGCGAACTCAACCTATTGGTTACTTAACTGAGAAGCCCTACATCTCTCCTCTATAGAGGATTTCGTAGGAACGAAT
>NZ_JAAHBQ010000152.1 GCF_020144665.1 Oscillatoria salina IIICB1
TTTTCACCGTAACCCCCTGCTGACTAGACTAGACGGTACGGTATGATTTTGGGGGAATTAGTCTAAACTCCAGTTGTTAGCATAGACTCCGATCGCTGTTTAGTGTTCACTACTCTATACAAACTACCTATCTATTTACCGAAAAATTTGGGTTATTAGCCCCGTCCTTAGTTGATACTATGTGTATCGGCTAGACTCTCCCAACAAAGCGAGAATCCACTCACCTTTAGCTCTCCGCCGAGAAGCCCCGCACCATC
>NZ_JAAHBQ010000153.1 GCF_020144665.1 Oscillatoria salina IIICB1
ACTTGTGTGTACACCGTAGATCGCGAAACCTGGGTAGCATTAGAGAAGGCGGGGTTTGAGCGAGTCGATTACCAGCATTTTCGGGCAAACATTCCGGCAATTGTTAGCCCCCAAATTATTGGCGTAGCCACCAAGATTGCCAATTAGGATCGAAATTCAATTTAAGTTAAGCTGAACTACCGCATTTTTTTGTCCTCCAGCCTAATCTGATTTGACCGAAAATCTTGGGTTTCAAGCCCCGTCCTTTAGCGAA
>NZ_JAAHBQ010000154.1 GCF_020144665.1 Oscillatoria salina IIICB1
GTCAAGAATGGACGCAAGCGTGGCGCGAACGTAAACAACTTACCAATAATGATACAATAAATGGTTTAATTTCTCGTTACGGCTTGGAAGTACGTCATTTTGACTATACTGATATTGTAGCTTTGCAAACAACTAAACCAATCAATACATACGCTTTAGCAAATACTCTAGAAACTATCCCCGGAATTACTAATGCTAAGGTAAAAAAAGGTGTCAATAATCTCCTGAGTCGAGATATTGAAGCCGAAATAAAAGATAATTACATTCAGTTAAATTATCGCCTAAGTTTGTCTGATTGTGTGTCAGGTTGTAGCGCAGAAAACTGGGTTTTTCAAGTTGATTCAGAGGGAAAAGTTAAGTATCTTGAAGAAATTAACCTCGAAAGTGGAATTAAAGGGCGATCGCTATTTATAACCTCAGGAGGTGCGCCCCCTCCGCCGTGGCTACCCCAAAATATTACCATCGCTCCAGCCGTTTACGCGATCGCTGTTTACAACCAAACCGGAAAGCAAGTAACTCGGATAATTCCCGATGAAAATGGCTCTTTTCAGGTTAATCTAAAACCAGGAGTTTATCATTTGCATCCTGAGTCATCAGCTAGAGAAGGGTTTTCCCTTTCTAATAAGGACCAAAAACAAGTTACAGTAACTCAGGGTCAGTATACGACGATTAACTTCAATTACTTTGTTGCTATGCCTTAAAATTGACCATGAGCGCGATCGCCTTCGGTAGCATCAATCTTGATTTAGTAGTAGGAGTACCGCATCTACCCCAAGTAGGAGAAACTGTCATCGGAGACAAATTTTTTACCGCTTTGGGTGGGAAAGCAGCAAATCAAGCCGTCGCTGTGGCAAAATTAGCTAAACTTGTTCGTAGTCGCAGTTTTAACAG
>NZ_JAAHBQ010000155.1 GCF_020144665.1 Oscillatoria salina IIICB1
TGAGTTAGTTGCGACGACAGATTTATTGGCGCTGACGGGAATAGATGACCCAGAAGGGATTAGTATTGACCCAGAAACACGGACAGTCTATGTGGCGTTCGATGATGATGGTAATAATGGTAGTCAGATTGGCATTTTCTCTCTCGAAGATGCACCAGAATTAGCAGATATCTCGATCGCAGGAGTAGAAGATTCTCCGATTAGCTTCACTGCTGAAGACTTTACCGAGGCTTTCAGTGATGCAGATGATGACGAATTAGCCTCAATTACGATTAGTAGTGTCCCAGGTTCAGGATTATTAAGTCTCAACGGTAGTCCAGTTCGCGAAGGCGATACAATTAATGCCGCAGATTTAGATAATTTGGTTTACACACCAGATCCGAATTTCTCTGGTATTGATAGCTTTGAAGTCACGGCTTCTGATGGAACTGGCGTTTCCGAAGCAGCAACGGTAAATGTCTTAGTTAATGACAGCGAAGGTATTGAATTAGAATTACTCGACTCATTC
>NZ_JAAHBQ010000156.1 GCF_020144665.1 Oscillatoria salina IIICB1
CTAGCATTAGGAGCATGGTTAACCGGAACCACCTTTGTAACCTCGTGGTATACCCACGGACTGGCATCATCTTATTTAGAAGGCTGTAACTTCCTAACCGTAGCAGTCAGTACCCCCCCAGACAGCATGGGTCACTCATTGCTGTTCTTGTGGGGTCCAGAAGCAGGTTGGGATTTCACCCGTTGGTGTCAAATCGGCGGTTTGTGGACATTCACAGCCTTACACGGAGCCTTCGGACTGATTGGCTTTATGCTGCGTCAGTTTGAAATCGCCCGCTTGATCGGAGTACGTCCTTATAACGCGATCGCCTTTAGCGCACCAATCGCCGTCTTCGTTGCGGTTTTCTTAATGTACCCCTTGGGACAATCATCTTGGTTCTTCGCTCCCAGCTTTGGAGTAGCCGGAATCTTCCGTTTCATTCTCTTCTTCCAAGGGTTCCATAACTGGACATTGAACCCCTTCCACATGATGGGAGTAGCTGGGGTACTTGGTGGAGCGCTGTTGTGTGCAATTCACGGAGCCACCGTCGAAAACACCTTATTTGAAGACGGAGACTCCTCCAACACCTTCCGAGCCTTCAACCCCACCCAAGCTGAAGAAACCTATAGTATGGTGACAGCGAACCGTTTTTGGTCGCAAATCTTCGGCATTGCCTTCTCCAACAAGCGTTGGTTACACTTCTTCATGTTATTTGTACCAGTAACCGGCTTGTGGATGAGCGCTGTCGGCGTAGTTGGTTTAGCCGTCAACCTACGTGCTTATGACTTCGTCTCTCAGGAAATCCGCGCGGCGGAAGACCCAGAATTCGAGACATTCTACACCAAAAACATTTTATTAAACGAAGGTCTGCGTGCTTGGATGGCACCTCAAGACCAACCCCACGAACACTTTGAATTCCCAGANAAGAAGTTCTACCTCGCGGTAACGCTCTGTAAACAACAAAGTGTGTTAAGAAAAACCTCCGCCAATTGGTGGAGGTTTTTCAGTTATCAGTTATCAGTTATCAGTGAGCAGTTATCAGTTTATCTTCCCCTTCTCCCCCCTCTTCCTTGTCCCTCAAGTCTCCCAGTCCCCAGTCTCCCAATCCCCAATCCCCAATCCCCAATCCCCCACAAATCAAAAAATTGTGTTATGGTATTCAAAGGTTATCAAAAATAACCCATCGTCTAGAGAATCAGACCGTTCAGGCGTAAAAGGAGGTGATGCCCATGAATGATAGTAGTAAAAGCATGGGTCTCCTGATTGAAGTAAATCGGCTGTGTGCCGGGGCTGTTCTCTAACAGCTAGTTTCAACCTCCATTGCTTCTCTGGAACAATAGAGGAAAAAGTAGTTAATAACTGCTTTAAGTAAACTGGCTTGCGGGGTTCCTCCCGGCAGTCAGATTTCAATCAGAAGACCCCCTAGACCGCTCTCATCTAACAGTGTCCTCGAATTATCGAAGCACTACTAAGGTGAGAGCGGATAGTTTTTTTTGAGGTATTTCTGTTGGATTAGAAAAAAAAATTATGTATACTAGCGGACAATGATAGTCTATTGCATAATTTATCTTAGAAGTTGCGGTGGGCAGTCGTAACTATAAAACGCTTCCATCTTCAGTATGAGAAGAATCTCTCATTTTCAATGAGAGAGTGTCAACAAAAAGAAAACTCCCGTCTTTTTGAGAGGAAAGCGTGATGCAGCCAAAAAATTAGTTGTAGACCCGCCAAGCTCACAAGAAGACTTGACTCTGTGAGTAGCAGAGTAGAAAAAAGGGGATTTTCTAGCGAACAGTAAAAACGCACTGGACGAAAATCCTGGGAAAAAACAAGAAAATTGGTCTGCTGAAGGCGGACTGCTGCCTGGGTTCAGCTTAAAGCTGATAAAGGTTCTCCCGAACCAGAGAGGTAGGTAAAACTTTCTTTACTTTCTCAAAAAGGATGCCAATCCTCAAAGAAGGTATTGCATTGCCCGCGAGACAGGAAGCCTAGCCCGAAGAAAGGGATTGGGTACTTCAACAATCAGAAGGTGTGAGGAGAAGTTACAAATGTCAAAATTACTTTGGAAATCGCTGCTAGTGAATCCAATAGGAATATTAGGGGCAACACTAATGTTGTCATCCGCAGCGATCGCCGCAGAAAATACAACTTCTGCTGAAATAGTCCAGCCCCAGACAACAGCAACACAAGAAATAGCGGCTGCTGAAACAATTCAGGACTCAGTTAGTGCTAGTTCCATAGAACTGCCAGAGTTAGCAGTTACCGAAGATAGTTCATCTCCAGCAACAGAATTGAATTTTGCTGTTACCGAAGAAAAACCTGTTGCTCAAGTACCTCCGGCGATTAATTCTGGGGAAAATTACCAAGATTTATTAGACCAACTCGATCGCTACGGCAACGAAGGCAGAGGTAACTCAATCGACCAAATTACCAACGTCAATCAGTTGCGAGACGTTTCTCCTAGCGATTGGGCTTACGAAGCATTGCGGAACTTGGTCAATAACTACGGGTGTATCCAAGGCTATCCAGACGGAACTTATCGCGGTAACAGAGCTTTAACTCGCTACGAATTTGCCGCAGGTTTAAATGCTTGTTTGGAGGTTTTAGCAGCACGAATTCGTGAAAGCGGCGGCGGAGTAGTAACTCCCCCACCCATTGACGAAGAAGACTTAATCGTTCTGCGACGACTGATTCAAGAATTTGAAGCTGAATTAGCTACGTTAGGAACTAGGGTAGACGACCTCGAAGCCCGTGTAGCCTTCTTAGAAGACAACCAGTTCTCGACAACTACCAAGTTAAATGGTGAAGTAATCTTCGCGCTTACTGATACTTTCTACGACGATCGCTCGTCGAACAACACAGTTCTGGGCGACAGGGTACGTTTAGACTTTGTTACCAGTTTCACAGGTCGCGATGAACTACATACCCGTCTGGCAACTGGAAACTTAAACACTTTCAATGTTGAGGGTACTAACTCAGCTACAGCAACTCAGACTTTTAACTTAGGAGCTAATGGTAATGATGTTGTGGTAGATTGGGCAGCTTACTACTTCCCTCTGTTTGGCGATTCCCAAGGATATTTGGCTGCTGCGGGCGGTATTCATAGCGACTACGCACCAACGCTAAATCCTTACTTTGAAGACTTTGATGGTGGTGACGGGGCGCTTTCTACCTTCGCTAGTGAAAACCCGATCTACAGAATTGGTGGTGGTGCAGGTGCAGCGATTAGCTTTGCTTTTTCACCGTTAGAAAGCATTCTCGGACCTTCGACAGTAACTATTGGTTACTTAGCAGGAACAGCCGATAATCCTGGTGAAGATACAGGTTTGTTCAATGGTAGCTTTGCTGCTCTCGGACAAATCAACTTTAACCTCAGCGATCGCTTTGGGCTGGGTCTGACTTACGTCCACGGTTATCACAATGCCTTTAGTGCTATCTTTGGTGCAGGCGCTCCTGGAGATGCTTCCCGATTTTCATACAGTTCAGGGATAGTAGGTACTCCCGCAGCGAATAATATTGGTAATGGTCGCCCGGTTGTAACTAATAGTTATGGTGCAGAGGTAGCTTTCCGACTCAGCGATCGCATCTCAATTAGCGGCTTTGCTACTTACACCGACGCAATTGTTATCGGTCGCGGTGATGGCGAAATTTGGACTTATGGCGGCGGTATTGCCTTCCCCGACTTCATTAAAGAAGGAAGTGTTTTAGGTATCTTCGCTGGGGTACAACCTTATGTACACGAACTGGATGGTTTAGGCTTAGATGATGCAGGTGACGAACTACCTCTCCACATCGAAGGTTTCTATAAGTACCAATTAACCGACAATATCAGCCTCACTCCTGGTGTCATTTGGCAACGCGCCCCGAACGAAGAAGAAAGGGATGTACTGATTGGTACTATCAGAACTACTTTCAATTTCTAGAGTTTCTGATTCGGCTGTACAATGTGCGCCTTAATTTAAAAGCATCAGAAACGGGAAATCGTTTTTTTTGATTGCTGGAAGCTTTTTTCTACCCCGCTTGAGGTGGGGTAGATTTTTTTGCTTCGTGGAGCGCTTTTTTCTCAAACAAGGTAATCCTGATAGCTTCAAAATGCCATCGTGATAGTTTCTAAATGTCATCGTGATAGTTTCTAAATGTCATCGTGATAGTTTCTAAATGTCATCGTGATAGTTTCTAAATGTCATCCTTCGCTTCGCGAAGGATGACAGAAATTACCAGCTAAATGAGGGATTACAAGTAGATTTGAGAAGTACGAGATTTGCTGGGATTGCTGACGCTACGAGGTTAATCGCCCAAAATACCGATTAAACCAGCAAAACCCCAGTGGAGAACCGGGGTATACTAAAGAAAGTAGCCCCTAAGAAAAAAATCTAAATCTGTGGAACTTACTTGTAAAACAGAATACGCTTTGCTTGCTCTAATCGAGTTAACCGATCGCTATCCCCAAGGAGAACCCCTGCAAATTCGAGAAATTGCAGCGCGACAAAACATACCCGATCGCTATTTAGAACAACTTTTAGCTACCTTAAGGCGAGGAGGATTAGTAATATCTCAGCGAGGCGCAAAAGGAGGCTATTTGTTAGCGCGAGAACCTTGGAAAATTACGATGTTAGACGCAATCGATTGTCTCGAAGGTTCAGATTTGTCAACGACAAAACGAGACAGTAACAATAAGACAGTAGAAAATCTCGTGGTAGGAGAAGTTTGGCAGGAAGTATGTGACAGCGCCAGAAAAGTTTTACAAAGTTATACACTTCAAGATTTGCGCGATCGCCGAAATACTAAATCTCAGATAGATATTATGTATTACATTTAGTGGGGGTGAAAATTTGAAATTATCTCTGGTTGAAACTACTCCTAATTAGTAATTAATAGTGGCTCAAATTTATTCAATAAATTCAACTAAAAACTGTTTAAAACTATGCGTATTGCAGAAAACGTTACAGAACTAATCGGTCGCACTCCTTTAGTAAAATTAAATCGTATTCCCCAAGCAGAAGGCTGTGTAGCTCAAATTGTGATGAAATTAGAAGGAATGAATCCTTCAGCTTCAGTCAAAGACCGCATCGGGATTAATATGATTGAAGCAGCCGAGCGAGAAGGATTAATTACTCCTGGAAAAACAGTCCTTGTCGAACCCACATCAGGAAATACAGGTATCGCCTTAGCAATGGCAGCCGCAGCCAAAGGGTATAAATTAATTTTGACAATGCCCGAAACAATGAGTAGCGAACGACGGGCAATGTTACGCGCTTATGGTGCACAATTAGAGTTAACACCAGGAATAGAAGGAATGCGAGGCTGTATTGTTCGTGCCCAAGAAATTGTTGAAACAACTGCCAATGCTTATATGCTGCAACAATTTAATAATGCGGCTAATCCGGAAATTCATCGGCGGACGACAGCGAGAGAAATTTGGGAAGATACAGAAGGACAAGTAGATTTCTTAATTGCTGGAGTTGGTACAGGTGGAACAATTACAGGCGTCAGCGAAGTATTGAAAAAATATAAACCAGAATTTAAAGCGATCGCTGTCGAACCTGCAAGTAGTCCGGTACTTTCCGGCGGACAACCAGGAGCGCATAAAATTCAAGGTATTGGTGCGGGTTTCATTCCCGATGTACTTAAGGTAGAGTTAATAGACGAAGTAATTGCCGTTACCGATGAAGAGGCGATCGCTTACGGTCGTCGTCTCGCCCGTGAAGAAGGACTACTTTCCGGGATTTCTACTGGTGCGGCGGTGTATGCAGCAATTCAAATCGCTAAGCGCCCCGAAAATAAAGGAAAATTAATTGTGGCGATTCAACCAAGTTTCGGCGAACGTTACCTAAGTACGCCACTGTTTCAAGACTTGGAAGCAACCCCAGTAGCAGTTGCTAATTAACACTGAGCAGTTGAAAGTCCTTACTTTCTCAACTTAAAAAGAATTTATGAGCGATTCTAACCATTACCAAACTCTAGGAGTTAGCTCGAAAGCAACTCAAGCAGAAATCAAAGCAGCATTCCGTCATTTAGCCAAACAATGTCATCCCGATATTCACAGTGGAAAGTCAAATCACGAGCGAAGCGTCAAGCTTAACGCAGCTTACGAAGTTCTTCGCGATCCTCAGCGTCGCCGAACCTACGACCAACAAATATTTTATGGCTATTCTGCTCAAACCTCAGCCAAGCGACAACAAAGAACTACTGAAGCGCAAAATCGCTATCGACAGCAATGTCAAGCAGAGAAAGAAGAAGATGCTCGCTTAGAAAGATGGTGGCGGGAAATTTATCGACCTGTATATCGATTGATTTGTCTGATTATTAATCCTCTTGATGCTCAAATAGACGATCTTTCTGCTGACCCTTTTGACGATCTCTTAATGGCAGATTTTCAGCAGTATCTTGAAGATTGTCGCTATCACCTTAACCAAGCTCAATTAACTTTCTCTTCTCAACCCAACCCTGCTCAAGTCGCTAGTGTTGCGGCTCATCTTTACTACTGTCTCGATCGCCTCGAAGATGGCATTAATGAGTTAGAGTGGTTTACCAATAACTACGACGAACACTATCTGCATACAGGTAAAGAACTTTTCCGCATCGCTTCTGGTTTGCGTCGCCAAGCTCAATATGCAGCGAAAGCAGTTGTTTAGCTTAATCTGGTTAAACTTTAGTGGAAACAAACAGTCCAGTTAGTTTATCCTGAAAGAAGTTAACTTAACTTTACAATTTGTCTTACTACAGACCCTATGGAATGTATTATCAACCGTCGCGCTCAGTTTAGTGCCAGTCATCGTTATTGGCTACCCGAACTTAGCGAAGCGGAAAATCAGCAGTTATTTGGAGCCTGTAGTCGTTTTCCCGGACACGGACACAACTACGTGCTATATGTATCTCTCGCTGGCAAATTAAACAAATACGGGATGGTACAAAATTTATCTAATGTCAAGCAAACAATCGGACGGGAAATTACCGAACAGCTAGATTATGCTTATCTGAATGAGGCATGGTCGGAATTTAGCGAAACTCTACCAACTACGGAAAATATTGCCAGAGTAATTTGGCAAAGGTTAGCACCTCATCTGACCCTAGTTAAAATTAAGTTATTGGAAAACCCAGAACTTTGGGCAGAATATCAAGGAAACGGTATGGAAGCGTCTTTAACTATTAGCACCCATTTTAGTGCGGCTCATCGGCTCGCTCTTCCCGAACTAAGCTACGAAGAAAATAGTGAAATTTATGGTAAATGCGCTCGTCCTAATGGTCACGGACACAATTACCATTTAGAAGTTACGGTCAAAGGCGAAATTGACCCTCGTACAGGAATGATTGTGGATTTAGTAGCTTTTCAGCAAGCAGTGGAAGACTACGTGGTCGAGCCATTTGACCATACGTTCCTAAATAAAGACATTGCTTATTTTGCTGAGGTAGTTCCCACTGCGGAAAACATTGCTATTCGCATTTGTCAACTATTACAAGCACCGATCGCAGAACTAGGTGCAGAATTAGATAAAGTTAAACTAATTGAAAGTCCGAATAACTCTTGTGAAGTGTTTTGTCGTCAAGTAGCGAAAAATAGTAACACACCAGAAAAAGCCGCACCAATGTTAGCTTCTCGATAGAGGGAATTGGGCGATTCGGCTTTGAAAGTTCATCCAATCGAGGAAGACTCCCACAGACGAGCTTTAATTTTAGCATCGGCAACCATCTTTTTTTGCCTGATGCGAAATTGAGCTTCAAATTAGGGAATACTAAAAATAAGACTCTTGGCAAAAAACTCCCAAGAGCTAAGTCAGCGATGAAAAGAGCTTAAGGGGCAATAGCTATGGGCGACCGTTTGCGGTCTAGCGACAACAGCAAGCCAGAGGGTAGTCATCGAAAGGAAGAACGTACTACTATCGTGCCTTCGCCACAAGCCAGTAAAAAATATAAGTCTGGTAGGGGAAAACAACCCTCTGCTAAAAGCGAAGCTGACCTACTGCTTGAATTTGGGATCAAGCAACACCAAAATGGTAAATTCGAGGAAGCGATCGCTAGCTTTAATGAGGCTTACATTGCTTATACCAAATTGGATAATCAGCTTGGGATGGCAAAAGCAGCTTGTTGTCTCGGACTCAGCTTTTATGCCTTAGGAGACTATAACCAAGCAATTGAAAAAACTAAAGAGAGTCTTAAATTAGCTAGAGAAATAGAAGATTTGCGTTTGGAAGGGCAAGTTCTCGATAATCTCGGTAATGCTTATCGCCATCAAGGAAATTATGCTAAGGCAATTGAGTATCAACAACAAAGTTTATTAATTTTACGCCAACTCCAAGATCGCTCGAAACAAATGGCTGTTTTGAATAATTTAGGACTGGCATATAAAGCTTTGGGCGATCGTGAATGTGCGATTGAATGTCAGCGCCAAAGTTTAGCTTTAGCAAAAGCGATTGGTGACTCCCGTACCGAAGAACAAGTGCTGCGAAATCTGGGAAATACTTGCTACGCCATCGGAGAGTACGCTCAAGCAATCGAATACTACGAACAACGTTTAGCTTTAGTTCGCTTACGCGGCGATCGCCGGGTAGAAGCGCAAATTTTGCGAAACTTAGGTAATGCTTGCCACACTCTCGGAGATTACCAAAAGGCGATCGCTTATGGCAAACAACGTTTAAATTCGGCAAGGGCGACTGGCGATCCTCGTTCGGAAGAACAAGCTCTCGGTAGTTTGGGTGTCGCCTACGATGCTTTAGGAAAGTATGCTTGGGCGATTAAATATTACGAACAGCGTTTAACTTTGGCTCGGAAACTTGAAGATCGCCGAGTCGAAGAACAAACTTTAGGCAGTCTCCGCCTTGCTTGCTATGCTTTGGGTGACTATGCAAAATTTTTAGAATATCAGCAATAACTTATGTCACTAGGTTGACTTGGCGATCGCCAAGCCGACACGTCGAGAAATTTATTGTTTCTTAGAATTACCTCATAAAGTTAAAATTGACGACTCTCTGCCCTTCGCGCCATGTTTTTGATAAAAATTAACTATTCTCAGAGCATGATTTGTCAAGTATCGGACTTTAACCTTGGGAGTTCCTCCTTTTGAGCCTCTATTTGCCAGTAGATGTGTCTGATAATATGAGCAAAGTTAGCTGTTTCTCTTGCTGATACAGCTATCTTGACAATAAAATGTTCTATCTAAGATAAGGGTAGGTGTAAAATATGGAATCCAAAACTCAAGCTAATGAAACTGAGGTAACTGACACTCAACAACGTCCAGATTTGGAGGTTGAAACTACTCAAGGTGGTCAAATTGAGAAATTATCTGTCAATGATTCCACGACTACGGGCGTAGAATGGCAAGAATGGGTAAAACCCGTGTCAGATTTTTTGTCAAACGCGGAAAATATCGGTCAGTTTTTTTCTGATTACAGAAAACCTCTAATTACTGTAGCAATATTTTTTGGCAGTTTTGTCGCAGTTAAAGTGACCTTGTCGGTGTTGGATGCAGTTAACGATATTCCTCTCCTCGCACCTTTGTTTGAATTGGTGGGGATTGGTTACACTGGCTGGTTTTTCTTCCGTTATTTGCTCAAGACCTCTACTCGTCGAGAATTGACAGCCGAGTTAGACTCTCTGAAAAAACAATATCTTGGCGAAAATCCCCAGTAAATTTTCTTAAAGGCAAGGAATCTCAAGGCAAAACTTCATTACAGAGGTTTTGCCTTTTGTTCAGCGATCGGGGACTGGAAACCTGACAGGTGTAGCTTTTTGACAATTAAGAGGAATTAAAGCCAAAGAAATCGTCAACAGGAGTAGAAGGAAAAGAACTCCACCGGGAAAGATGAATCG
>NZ_JAAHBQ010000157.1 GCF_020144665.1 Oscillatoria salina IIICB1
GTGGAAGTTCAACAACGGCTGGATACTGTCACCGCAGAATTACAACAGGAACGTGAAGCGAAAGTGGTTGCAGAGGAACAACTTCAAGTTGCAGAGGAACAGTTTCAACAGGAACGTCAGCGTAGCCAACGCTTAGAACAACTGTTGCGAGAAGTGGGAATTGACCCTAGGGAACCTCTCCCCCAGCCCCTCTCCTACCAGGAGAGGGGAGAATAATAACTACAGATTGGGGAACCCATCAAAGTGATGAATTACTCCCCCTTCCCTACAAGGGAAGGGGGTTGGGGGGTTAGGTAAAGGGAGTCAGGGAAGGAGGTTGGATAATTTGCACCTGAGAGGGATGTAGCTGCGGGTGGCGATCGCGACTCTGGAAGATAGCGACAGGAGAATTGTATGAGTAAGCGTTTAGAAGGTAAAGTGGCGATCGTGACTGGTGCGGGTACGGGTATCGGTGAGGCGATCGCGCAAAAGTTTGCTCGTGAGGGTGCTAAGGTGTTAGTTAATGGTTTACCCACCGATCCGATCGAAGAAGTTGTCGAGACAATCGAGGAAAATGGGGGAAATGCGATCGCTTATCAAGGTGATGTTTCGGAAGAATTACAAGCCGAAAGTTGCGTCAAAGCCGCGATCGATAAGTACGGACGTTTGGATATTCTAGTTAACAATGCTGGGGTTTTCTTGGCTGTGGCTGAAACCCAAGATTACCCGATTGAAGCGTTTGACAAGACGATTACGATGAATATTCGTAGCGCATTTTTAATGACGAAGTATGCGTTACCCCATTTACAAAAATCCCGTGGTAACATTGTTTCGGCGGGTTCGGAAGCGGGTTTTAACGGTGTAGCGCAAAATTCCCCTTATGGCGGCACAAAAGGCTGGATGCACGCATTTATGAAGGGTGTGGCTGTGGAACAAGCGAAACATGGAGTTAGGGCTA
>NZ_JAAHBQ010000158.1 GCF_020144665.1 Oscillatoria salina IIICB1
ACAGTAGTGCGAGCATCTTGCTCGCTATCTGTGTACTTTGGGCTAACAGTAGTGCGAGCATCTTGCTCGCTATCTGTGTACTTTGGGCTAACAGTAGTGCGAGCATCTTGCTTGCTATCTGTGTATTTTGGGCTAACAGTAGTGCGAGCATCTTGCTCGCTATCTGTATACTTTGGGCTAACAGTAGTGCGAGCATCTTGCTCGCTATCTGAGTATTTTGGGCTAACAGTAGTGCGAGCATCTTGCTCGCTATCTGTATACTTTGGGCTAAAAAGTGTTTACGAATCGTTTGAAAATACTATAGCAATGGTAAATCTTTTGTGAAATTTGTAGAGACGTTGCATTTTAGTAAGTCTGAGCGACGTATTTTAGTATTTTAGTAAGTCTCAGCGACCAAGATGGTCGCACTACAACGCTCAAAAACATCATATCTTTATTAAATTTGCCGGGAATACCTCCATGCCTTGTGCTGGCGGATGAGAGGCGAGACAGGCGATGGGGTTTAATGTTGTAGGCGCGATCGTCTACCCCCTGTCCTTCTGGGTTTGGATGTATTGCCTGACAATATCCTCACAGATATACCCGACGCTAGCGTAATACGTTCCTCGACTCCACAAGCCAGACCCCCAAAACTTGCGCCCTTTCAGCTTGGGAAACTTGTTGAAGATATGCACTGCTGAAATAGATTTCAGGGTTTTGGCTATCTCTACGGGCGCTGTGGTGTGGTCGCACTGCACAAATAGATGCACATGATCCGGCATGATTTTCAGCTCATGCAGCGTCCATCCGTAGTGTTTACAGGTTTCAGCCAGGATGCGCTTAAGCTCTATTTCCACGGCATCTTTCAAGACCTGATGCCTGTACTTTGGGCAAAAGATAATGTGATAGCCAAGCGAGTGCGTAGCGTGGACAGAGTGTAAAGTTTTCATCCATTAGAGCGTGTATCGGC
>NZ_JAAHBQ010000159.1 GCF_020144665.1 Oscillatoria salina IIICB1
GATAAAAATTCTATTTGCTGTTCGCCATTTTCCTCAATTTTCCCCTCTACGCGCAGTTGAGCAACCACTTCCACTGACTCAGCAGTGCTACCACCAATGTTGGTGACGCTAAAGGGGACGTAATATTGTCCTTGTGCAGAGCGAATTTCTTTTTGTTCGATCGCTACTGACAAAACTGGTGGTTCGTTTTCGCCAGTTATCCAACGATACACTACTAAAGAGGCGATCGCACCAACAATCACTAAGGCTATAGTAAATGTTACCCATTCGGCGGGCGATCGCTGTGGTTGTTCTTTTTCTTCGTTTTTGTCACCGAAGATAGGGGGCTTCTCATCCCCCAAGGCAGGCGAATCCCCCTCGATGGGGGTGAGACTGCCAGATTCAGAGCACATAGGCGTAGCCATCCTTTCTATGAATTGGTTTACAATACTTGTGGCTGATTCCTGCAACTCTCCCAGTCTTGGTTGCAATATCGAAACTGCCAGAAGCGCGGCAAAGAACTCGCCCCATGTAGTCGCCAATTTTCTTACCCGATTTGACTGCTCCCCTCCCTCCGCGTTGCTAAAGGGAGGGGATTCTTAAGCCATCCAAAAATAGACTCTTAAAGGCGTAGTCAAAACGCCCCTACTGACTCCTTTGAGAGAAAATTTCAAAGTTGCCGCTACTTTTTTGAGGATGTTAGCCGCACCGTTGCAGTCAGCATTGATCGAACTACCATTCCCAGAACGATATAATCCTCGA
>NZ_JAAHBQ010000160.1 GCF_020144665.1 Oscillatoria salina IIICB1
CGAAGTGAGGGGGGTAAATCAAGTAAAATGTAAGGCAGAGGCGATCGCGTCGCCTGAGTCCGGCAAAGTAGGCGATCGCCCCAAAAAGCTCAAAAATGAGAGTCTAGATGAATAACCCAATTTTGATTCATGCTCAAAAAAATCCAGGAAAAGCCTTTGGCGACCCTCGTTTAGTCAAAAGGGGGCCTCATTGTACAAAGCAATGGAAGAGAATCAATCAGTAAACATTCGTCAAATCAGTGGCAATCGAGCCGAGCAAATCGGATACTATCGCTTCCTAGAAAACGAGAATGTCAGCCAATCGGAATTAGTTAAAAGTCTCTCAGACGCTTGCCAACAGCAAGTAGAAGGATTACACATCTTAGCCATTAGCGATAGTAGTGAAATCAACTTAAATGCTCATGCGGGTCGTCTTAAAGCTGAAGGTTTGGGAGTAGTAGGGAATAACCAAGATATAGGCTTTTTTATTCACCCAACCTTAGTCTTGAACGCCGAAAATGGATTTCCCTTGGGCTTAAGTAGTGTGCAGATTTGGAAGCGAGCCTTAGACCATGCCAATAAACATCAACGAAATTACAAAAGTTTGCCCATTGAAGACAAAGAATCTTACAAATGGCTCTTAGGTGCCGAACGCTCTCAAGACTGCCTCAAAGTGGGAGGAGCCAAGTTAATCACGCACATTGGAGACCGAGAAAGTGATTTGTATGAGGAATGGGCCACAGTTCCCGATGCTCAAACTCAGGTCTTAGTTCGAGTCCGTCAAGATCGCCGCTTGTTAGGTCAAGAGGCTTCACTTTATCAGTTTCTCGAGCAGCAACCGTGTCAAGGGACTTATGCCGTACAAGTCTTAGCTGACCCTCGCATTGGACGAACCGCACGAGAAGCTTGGTTATCGATTCGCATTGCTTGTGTCAAGATTCGACGACCAAAGAACTTATCGGCTCAAGATTATCCGACCAGTGTTAGTCTCTATGCGGTAGAGGCGAAGGAAATCAACCCTCCTGTTGGTCAAGCACCTATCCATTGGCGCTTATTGACCACTCATAAAGTTTTCAGTCTTGAACAAGCCCTCAAAATAATTGAATGGTATCGCTGGCGTTGGCGTATTGAGCAACTTTTCGCCACGCTCAAACAGTCGGGATTGAATGTTGAAGCCACTCAACTCGAATCCATTACAGCCATTGAGCGACTTACTATCTTGGCTTTGTCGGTGGCGGTGCGTATCCTACAACTGCTTATTGGTCGAGATTCTCCTGCACTTTCGGTGGATCTCGCTTTTAATGATGAACAACAACAGTGTCTCGAGCATCTTGCTCCTACTCTACAAGGATACACTCATAAACAACAAAATCCCTATAAGCGCTCTTCTCTAGCTTGGGCTAGTTGGCTAATTGCTCGTCTAGGGGGATGGTCGGGTTATCGCTCCCAACGTCCCCCAGGAATGCCCACTCTTATACAAGGTTTGCGGAAGTTTGACTCCCTCTTTCGGGGATGGAAACTTGCTCAGACTCC
>NZ_JAAHBQ010000161.1 GCF_020144665.1 Oscillatoria salina IIICB1
CCTTCTGGGGTTACTTCGTAAATGCTGTTATTCGCACCATTATCGAATTGATCGACAATCAGGAAATTACCTGTGAGGGGGTCAATCGTAATCCCTTGTACTGATTGATTATCCGGTAAACTCTCGGCAAAATCTAACGTCGAAATGATATTTCCTTCGGTATCGATGTTGGTGATAATTGCCGCACTATCTAAGACGAAAATACTCTCACTGGCTTCGTCATAAACTACACCACGTAAGGTCGCATTCGGGACAGCTAAGGCATCATTTTGGATATCGATACCACCGACTACTTCTTCACCTTCTGGGGTAAATTCCACCAGTTCGCCAAAACGCGGACTCAACAGTAATAAGTTACCGTTAGGTAAAGCTGTTCCTCCTAATGCAGTGGAGAATACTTCGGAGGTAAATTCATTAACTTCCACACCTTCTGGAGTATATTCGGTGACTGTCCACTCAAATTCTCCAGGTCCGAGAATTTCGGTATCGATCGCGTAAATATTACCCGTTTGAGGGATATAAGCGATACCATCACCACCACCTGCAAAGGAACTAATTAAGTTGAATTGCAAGCCTTCGCTGGCGTTTACTAACAAGTCTACGGTTGTACTTGCTGAGGTTCTTGTTCCATCAGAGGCGCTGATTTCAAAGGTATCTAAGCCTGAAAAATCATCGTCGGGAGTATAGACTAAGTTATCTAAATCTGCCGCACTAATCGTCTCTCCGGCGCGGACTCGACTACCATTGAGGGTTAAATCGCCATTTTCTGGTGCCGTTTCAATGGTGATTGATTCTAACTCGTCACCATCCACATCGCTGAAAGCCTCAGTAAAGTCTTCTTCACTAAAGCTAATCGGAGAATCTTCGTTAAGAGATTTCTTAATTCGCTCTAGTNTTCTGGAGCGTGTAAGATATCTAAACGCGCTACCCTATCTCCACTACCGCTATCATTGTCGAAGACGACGTATAATTCTCCGGTTTCTGGGTCAGTAGTCACACCTTCAGCATCGATAAATCCGGTTAAGTCTGCCAGATTGATACTCGAGAGTAATTCACCCTCTGGTGTGACTTCAAATAAGGTACTGGCAAATTCGCCGTTACTAGCGCGACCATCGTTGACAATCAGGAAGTTACCTGTGAGTGGATCGATCGCCATTCCTTGCGGTCCACCGTTTCCTGGTGGTGTGACTCCGGTTAAGTCTAAGGTATTGAGTAAGGTGCCGTCGGTGTCGAATTCAAAGATTTGTGGTCCGCGAGAGTCGAGGACGAAGATTGTCTCGGTGTCTAGATTATAGGCTACACCTGTGGGTGGTGATTTGTCACCGGGGTCGGCTGCACCGTCACCATCAAAGTCTAAGCCGAATTCTTCACGGGCGAAATCGATGCCACCTGGGGCTATTTCGCCTTCTGGGGTGTATTCCAGGATGCGTCCGGTTATTACGTCGCTGATTAAGAGATTACCGTCTGGGAGGATGCTCAGACCGATCGCTGTGCGTAATGCTTCTGGTACAAACGAGGATAACCTATCTCCTTCGGGTGTGACTTGAAAGACAGCGATGTCAGCTTCAAACGTCGGATTGAAGAACGAATTTACAAAGGTTTGCGCGATGAAGAGATTGTCTGTTGTGGGGTCGAAAGCAATACCATCTCCGGAAACAAACTC
>NZ_JAAHBQ010000162.1 GCF_020144665.1 Oscillatoria salina IIICB1
ATAGCGGTAGCCTAGAAGGCTTTACCCGGGGTTTTACTCCCTATTGAGGAGCGTTTTTATTACGCTCTTAAAAACCCCTTGAAAGTGAACAAGACAGCAAGATTATATAACTACACAGCGATAAAAGACGAATGGCAAGCGTCCGGTGTGCCGGATGAAATTACCCGGCTTAATGTTCGACACATATCCGGTGAGACCCCGAAACAATGGCTACTGTACGGCTACGAGAGGAGGGACATCCAACGCAACAATGGAACCTGGAAGTCGTGGGTTAATAAGGCTTACGGGCATACTGAAGCTGGCGGTTGGTGGTGTGGCACAGTCGATGTGCTGAAGGCTGCGTCCGGTGTGTCGGATACGTTGTCGGACTGGGGATGCTTCAAGCCGTTTGAGCCGCGTATCACTCGTAAACATTTTTTAACGGAACCTGTAGGTAGTGTTAACTCAAAGGTAGAAGAGAATAACACTAAAATCCTCAAATATGAGCATCCGCCAAAAGTACCGACTGAGTTGTTCGCGCTGAAAGTATCCGACACGGTATCCGATAGAATCCTCGGTGTCCCCGGTCTAGCCGACCGCTTCTGGGCAGAGGTGATAGCAAATGCAGATATTCCGTTGGTAATTACCGAAGGCGCTAAGAAGGCTGGCTGCTTACTTTCTAACGGATTCGCATCAGTTGGTCTACCCGGAATTTACAATGGATATCGCAGCGAAAAAGATGCTGATGGCGAGTATACAGGGGAGAGAAATCTAACGCCACAGCTTGAAGTATTCGCCAAACCAGGGAGAGAAATATACTTCGCTTTCGACCAGGATGCCAAGCCAAAAACAAGGAAAAATGTCGCTATAGCTATCAAGAATACAGGGAGATTGTTGGAGGAAAAAGGCTGTAAGGTTAAAGTTGCTATCTGGTCAAGCAAATACAAAGGAGTCGATGATTTTATCGTAGGTAAGGGAATTAAGTCATTTAGGAAAGCATACGATAAAGCGCTTCCTTTAGCTAAATTCTTGTACTTTAACCGACCCAAACTGACTAAACGAATTGACCACCAGCTTAACCAAAAATACCTTGGTGATATTGCTCATTTGTTGGCTGAAAACGAGAGCTATTTCTTGGCATTAAGAAGCGCTAAAGGTACGGGTAAAACTGAAAGCTTAGTTGACGTAATAGAAGCGGCACGTCGGGAAGGGCAGAAGGCGTTGGTGCTTACCCACAGAATCCAGTTAGGTCAGGCACTATGTAATCGTTTTGGCATCGACTACGTGAGCGAGTTTCGCAACTCTGAAACTAAAGGAATATTAGGTTATGGGATATGTGTAGACTCTCTACATTCTCAGAGCCAAGCTAAATTTAATCCAGACGAATGGAGAGACGCGATTGTCATCATTGACGAGGTAGACCAGGTACTTAAACACTTACTTTGCAGCGCCACTTGTAAAAGTAACCGAACTAAAATACTGGCTAATTTTGAGAGAATAATTCGTCAACCTTTTCTGTCAGATACAGGGAAACTAATAATAGCTTTTGCTGATGTTGGAGACAAGGAAATAAACTACTTATCGTCTCTATGTCCTACTGCTGCTGCATCCAAACTGCTAGTTATTGACAACGCATATGTCCCTGAAGGATATGTCTGCTATAGCTTTGAGGGCAGTAAACCGGACAAATTAGTGTTAGAATTGATTGCCGCTATTGAAAGAGGAGAAAAAACATTAGTCCATCTCTCAGCACAGAAGCATGGCAGTAAGTACGGCACTATTAATTTAGAGAAACTACTGAAAAAGAAATTTCCTGGGCTATCCATCTTGCGAATTGATTCTGAGACGGTAGCAGAACCGGGGCATCCTGCTTATGGGTGCATATCTTTTCTCAATGAAGTGTTGCCTAAGTACCAGGTAGTAATCGCTTCGCCATCAATCGAAACTGGGGTATCTATAGACGATAGAGAAGAACATTTTGACAGCGTATGGATGATTGCTCAAGGAGTTCAATCTTGCGACTCAGTTCGTCAAACAATGCGCCGTCACAGGGGCAATATTTCTCGGTATGTATGGGTCAGGCGAGTCGCTGTAAATGCGGTTAGTTTGAGTAGGAAAAGCCCGAAGTTGATAATCTCTAGCCAAGAACAAAATGCTATCTTTAACGCTACCTTCGCGGCGAAAGAAGGAGCGCTAGAAATTGACACCGACTCCTTTCCTGAAGCTTTCAAACTGTGGGCTGAGATATCTTCGGAGGACTCATTTAATGCTTTTAAATACCGGGAGAATATACTGGCTGGACTAGCTGAGGAAGGGCATACTATTAAGCAGTGGGAAGGAAGGAATTCAGAGGAGGAAACTGAGGTAATTAATGAGGAAATAAAAGCAACCAAAGCAGACAGCGAGATTAATTACCAAATAGCGGTATCCGAAGCCCCAGACATCTCGGAGAGTGAGGCGAGAATACTTAGTGATAAAAAAGCCAAAACTGAGCAGGAAAGATTAATAAGTAAAAAAGCAGATTTAAAGGCACTTTATGGGGTAAATGTCACACCTGAATTAGTGGCTTATCACGACTCAGGGAATTACGGAAAGCTGCGAGTGTTGTACTTTCTGACGAATGGAAAAGAGTTTTTAACTAATAGGGAAAAGCGCAAGGTTGATAACTGGAAAAAAAACAGCGACGGCAAGGTATTTAAGCCAGACTTCAACAAAGAACTGCTATCTAATAAGATTAGACATCTAGAGACGCTGATACCGAAGGAATGGCTGGAGCTACCCGACAGAGAATTTCGAGCCTCTGACGATGATTTACAGTCGGTAGCGGAGAAGTATCGGACATACCGGGAAGCCTTTAATAATGCCCTCGGACTAAACTTAGGAATAAACGCCACCAACATTCAGATAGTCAAAAAACTATTCAGCTATATAGGGATTGACTTTTCGCGACACCGACGGGACGGCTCAGGGAAGCGAGAATTTTGCTACCGATTGGCTCCTTTAACCGACTTACAGCGAGAGGTACTTGCCGTGTGGTCACTGCGAGATGAGGTAGCAGAAAAGGCAGCCGTCACAGTAAGTACAAATACTCATAAAACAGGCTCCCCATTGTTAGAAGCTACTCAGGAAGAGGATTCTAGCCGTCACGGTTCGACAATAGTAATTAATAATTCTTCCGAATCACAGAACTGTGACGTGCCAACTCGCGAGATAACCCCAGATGAAGATTTGTGGGAGTCCAGAGGAGAAAAGAGCAAGGCACGAATTGGTGGCAAGTGGTTCAAAGTCATCGATAAATGCTGGAACGAAGGGTTACTGTGGCTTGAGGGGATTATCGATCCGATTTCGATGGATTCTCTCATCCTTCAGTGAGCAGACTGTTGTAATACTTAGCCAGACTCCCATCGGGCAGAAGAAAATCAACGACGAACTGAGAGCAGAATATCAACAATCGCATAAGACCGGAAAGGATAAAATCGAAAAGTTACATAACTCCTTATGTACCTCTAAGCTTGAGAGTGTTTATGCCCTAGTGGAGAAATGAAAAAAA